>NZ_JBBIAB010000026.1 GCF_039634785.1 Tistrella mobilis
GCGGGTCGGGCACTTGGCGCAGGATGGTGATCAGAGATGGCATCGGTTCCTCCTTGGAACCGAATAAAGAATCCATCTTTGACCATTCCGCTACCCGGGATTTTCAAATGCGATTCCCCTGGGGTGATACCAGATTGGTCGGTTTCAAGGCGGATCAGCTCTTCCTTCCCGCATTTCTCGCCCCCACCGGCAGCAGCTCGACCAGGGCGGCGGCGATGATGCGGGTGGCGCGGCGGAGGTCGTCGAGGGTGATGCGTTCATCGGCGCGGTGGCCGTGGGCGTCCTCGGGGTCGCGGGGGCCGGCGCCATAGGTGACGGTGGGGATGCCGGCGGCGGCGTAGTGGCGGGCATCCGAATAGAGGGCCGAGCTGCTCTCGACCACCTCTTCGCCCATTTCCCGCGTGGCGGCGCGGCGGATCGCTGCCGACAGCCGGGCGATGTCGCCCACGGGGGTGAGGGGGCGGGCGAGCAGCAGGCGCGTGCAGTGGGTCTTGAGCGCACCGGCCCCGGCGCCGGTCCGTTCGACCAGGCGGATCAGCTCGGCCTCCACCGCTTCGGGATCTTCATCGGGGGTGATACGGCGGTCGATCACGAAGCGGGCGCGGTCGGCGACCATGTTGGGGTTGGTGCCGGCGGCAAGGCTGCCGATCACCAGCGGCGGACCGCCGTCGGCGGCGAGCCGGTCGCGCAACTCGTAGACCGCCTGCATGATCCGCAGCGCCGCCTCGATCGCATCTGCGCCGCTTTCGGGCCGGGCGGCATGGGCGGAGCGGCCCTCCACCGTCACCTCCAGATGCAGACAGCCGTTCTGCCGGGTGCCGACCGCGTAAGAGCCGCCCGAGCAGATCGCGAAATCGGGCCGGGTTTTCCGCCGCTCCAGGATCAGCGGCGGCCCGACCTCGCCGCCGCTTTCCTCGTCCCAGGTCAGATGCAGCTCGATCGTGCCGCCGAGGCTGAGGCCGGCCTGTCTGATCGCCCTGAGCGCCAGCGCATAGGCGACGATGTCGGATTTGGCGACCGCGGCGCCCCGGCCATACATCCGCCCGCCGCGGACCACGGCGGCATAGGGTTCGACCGACCAGCCATGGCCCGGCGGCGGGACGTCGCCATGGGCCACGAGCGCGATGGTGGGGCCGGGGCCGAATTCCGCGCGCACGATCAGGTTGGGGGCGGCGGCGACGCCGACGGCCCCGAAGGCCGCTTCGGGCACGGGCACGCGCTCCACCTCGAAGCCCAGCGTCTCCAGCCAGCCGGCGGTGACCTCGGCGATGGCGGTGCAGTCGCCGGGCGGCGCGTCGGAGGGCGTGCGCACCAGTTCGGAGAGGAAGTCGATCGCGGTCTCGTGGTTGCGGTCGACGATCCCGGCGAGGCGGGCGGTATCGGTGCTGGGACTGGCTGGCACGCTCACGGCTCGGGGCTCCTTGAAGATGGCCTGCCCCTTCAACGCCGGCGCAGCCTGAGCCGTTCCCCGAAAGCGAGATAGAGCCCGGCCGCGACCACGATCGCGGCCCCGGTCAGCGTCCACTGATCGGGCAGATGGCCGAAGATCACGAAGCCGACCGCGGTCGCCCAGATCAGCTGGGTGTAGCTGAAGGGCGAGATCAGCGAGGCAGGGGCGAGGCGGAGCGCCGAGATCAGCGCCAGATGCCCCAAGGCGCCGAACAGGCCGAGCAGCGCCATCATCACCCAGGTGCGGGCATCCACCGGCGCCCAATAGAACGGCACCGCGATCGAGGTGAGCGTGAAGCCGAACAGGGCGGCATAGAACAGCCCGACCAGCGGCCCGTCATAGGGCGAGATCTGGCGGGTGATGATCTGATAGACCGCGAAGCTGAGCGCCATGGCGAAGGCATAAAGAATGCCGGGGTCGAGATTGCCCGGATCGGGGCGCACGGCGATGAGCGCGCCCCCCAGCCCGAGCAGCACCGCCGCCCAGCGCTTCGGGCCGATCGCTTCGCCGAGGAGCGGCCCCGACATCAGGGTCACCATCAGCGGCGCCGTGAAATTCACCGCATAGAGCTGGGTGAGCGGCAGGCGGTGCACGGCCAGATAGGCGAAGACGGTCGACGAGATCAGCAGGGCCGAACGGGCGAGCTGACGGCCGGGCACGCGGGTGGAGATCATCCGCCTGAGCCCGAAAACCGGGATCAGCGGCAGCATCCACAGCAGATGGAAGCCATAGCGCGCCCAGACCAGCTGCGGCACCGGCTGGGTTTCCGAGAGCAGTTTGGCGATGGTGTCCATGGCCACGAACTGGCCCACCGCCACGATCATCAGGCCGATGCCCTTCAGACGGTCTAGCGACGGGTTGGAGGCCGCGAGCGACTGCGTTCCGACCGGCTCCGGGCCGGCGGGCGGGGTGGGGGTCGTGGTCATTGTCGGAACCGATCTGGCGCAGGGTCCGCAGTGCGGAGAAAGATGGTCCGCCAAGCTTGCCGGGGATCGGCGGCCAGGTACAGCGCTTCGTCCGCAAGGGTCCATGATCCGACACCGGACCGGCATCCACCGGTGTTTACGCAGGATCTTCAATCCACGCGCCGACAAAGCCGGACTGGTGCATACTGCATCCCAACCGGTCGCACGGGATGACGACGGCCGGAAAGGGGATGTGATGGGTGGGGTGATGTGATGGCACATGTGACGAGACGCGTGCGGGCGGGTGTCGCGGCGATCGCCGTGGCGCTGGCTCTGGTGAGCCTGCCGCCGGTGGCGGCCAGGCTGAATGCCGCCGAGGTGCCGGCGGTGAGCTTCACGATCGAGGGCCGGGCGTTTTCGCTGGATCGCGAGGCCCTGCTGAAGCGGCCCGATCTGACCGTGATCGATGTGCCGGACGATGTCTCCTATCACCGGCCCATGCGCTACAAGGCGGTGCCGCTGGCGCCGATCCTGGCCGATCACGGCCTGGCGGCCGACGACCATCTGGAGGTGGCGGCGCTGGACGGTTTCGTAGCCCAGCTGCCGGCGGCCCTGGTGCTGGAAACCCGCCCCGACCGCGCCCGGGCCTGGCTGGCGCTGTCCACGGCGGATGGCCCCACGGCGGGTGGTGATTGGCCGACCCTGCCCGACAAGGATGCCGATCCGGGCCCGTTCTATGTGGTGTGGACCAATGCGGCGGCGAGCGGGGTGACCCAGGAGCAATGGCCCTATCAGGTGGCGAGCTTCACCGCCACCGTGCCGCTGCTGGACCGTTTCCCGCCGATGCGGGTGGCGGAGACGCTGCCGGCCGATGCGCCGGAGCGGAAGGGCGAGCAGGTCTTCGCGGTGCAGTGCGCCGCCTGCCACAAGATCAACGGTGCCGGCCCGGCCGAGCTGGGCCCCGATCTGAACCTGCCGATGAACCCGACCGAGTACGTCCAGCCGGCAGCGCTGAAGAAATTGATCCGCAATACGAAATCGGTGCGCAGCTGGCCGGGATCGGTGATGCCGGCCTTTTCTGCCGACGAGCTGAGCGATGCCGATATCGACCATATCGTGGCCTATCTGACCCATATGGCCGGCCGCAAGGCCGGGCCCGCGAAGTGACCATGGCGGCCGAGGGGCGTGGCGCGCCTGCGCCAACAGGCGTAGGCTGACCCGGCGCGCGGGCGACAGGGACGGCGCCGGAATAACAGTCAGGGGCGGTTGAGGGAATGCAGCTTCGGAACGCAATGCGGGCCCGTCGGATGGTGGCCGGAGCCGCGGTGGCGGCGGCTCTGGTGACGATGGCAACCCTTGCGGCGGCACAGACCGGGCTGCCGCCCCTTTCTGCGGGTGGGGCGTCTTCGGGTGGGGGCGAAACCACGGCCGCGCCCCGCCAGCTGCCGCCGATCCTGTCGGCCGCCCCGGTGCCGGGGCCGGTAAAGACCGGGCCGGATGCGCCGTCGCCCGAAGCCGCGCGCGGCGTGCTGGAGCCGGCGGCGGAGGCGGTGATTTCGGCCGAGATCGCCGGGCGGATCGTCGATCTGCCGGTGACCGAAGGCGCGGACTTTGCCAAAGGCGCCCTGCTGGTGCGGTTCGACTGCACGCTCTACGAGGCCCAGCTGGCCCAGGCCCGTGCCCAGGCGGCAGGGGCCAAGGCCGCACTCGACAACGCCCGCAGCCTGGCGAAGCTTCAGTCGATCGGCGTGCTGGACGTGCAGCTGGCCGAGGCGAAGCTGGCCGAGGCATCGGCCGCCATCCGGCTGAGTTCCGCCACGGTGGAACGCTGCCGGATCGAGGCGCCCTATGCCGGCCGGGTGGTGCGCCGCCTGGCGCAGCCGGCCGAAGGCGTCGCCGCCGGTGACGACCTGCTGGCGATCGTCTCGGACGGGCTGCCGCGCATCCGGCTGATCGTGCCCTCCACCTGGCTGGCCTGGCTGGTGCCCGGCATGCCGTTCGATTTCGCGGTCGACGAGACCGGCGGCACGGTCAAGGCGCAGGTCACCGCCATCGGTGCCCGGGTCGATCAGGTGTCGCAGACCGTGCCGGTGCTGGCGGCGATCGAGGGGAAACCGACCGATCTGCTGCCGGGCATGAGCGGGACCGCCCGTTTCGACCCTGCCGCACGGCCCGCCGGCCCCGCCGAGCCCGTACCGCAGGCCAAGCCGCAAGGGACGCCGAAATGAACGCCGATCCCCGGCCGCAGCCGCCCAAGATCGATCTGCAGAAGCTGGCCGCCGCGGCGGCGAAGCCGGGTGCATCTGCCGCCGGTGGAGTGGCCGCCGGGGGAGCGGCAGCCGATCCGGCGCGCGGCCGGTCGGCGATCCTGTTCTCGATCATGCTGTCGCTGGAACGCGCCGCCCGGCGCGCGCCGGATGTGCAGAGCCTGCGCTATGTGATCGTCAACGAAACCCGCCGTCTGCTGCCCTATCGCCAGGCGGCGCTTGCCGAGGGCGCGATCCGCCCGAAACCCGTCGCCCTGTCGGACGTGCCGGGGGTGGAGCGCACGGCGCCCTATGTCACCTGGCTGGAACGGGTGCTGGGCCATCTGGCCGCCGCCCATCGCGACCAGGTGAAGGCGCTGAAGGCGGCGCCGGCGCCTGCACCGGCGGCACAGCCGCTGGCCGGAGCCGCACCGGCGCCGGCGCCCGAGGCCGAGCTGCTGAAGCCGCGGCTGGTGACGCCCGCCGATCTGCCGCAGGAACTGGCCGAGGCCTGGCCGGAGCTGGCCGCCCCCCATGCGCTGCTCTGCCCGCTAGCCGATCGCGAGGGCCAGGTGCGCGGCTGGCTGTGGCTGGCCCGCGATACCGGTTTCGCCCCCGCCGATCAGGTGCTGGCCGCCCAGCTGGCCGATGCCTATGCCCATGCCTGGCTGGCGCTGGCCGGCCGCGGTGCCGGTCGGCGGCGGCTGCCGCGGCCGCGCTGGCTGGTGCTGGGGCTGGTGGCGGCCGCCGTTGCCGCCGGCTTCATTCCGGTGCCGCAAAGCGTGCTGGCGCCGGCCGAGGTGTCGGCCAGCGATCCGGCGACCGTCGCCTCGCCGCTGGACGGGGTGGTGCAGGCGATCGAGGTGCAGCCCAACCAGCGGGTCGAGGCCGGCGACCTGCTGCTGACGCTTGATCCGACCAATCTTCAGGCCGAGGTGGCGGTGGCACGGCGCACGCTGGAAATCGCCGAGGCCGAACTGCGCCGCGCGCGCCAGGGTGCCTTCAACGACCGCGATGCCGGCGCACAGATCGCCCTGCTGGAAGCCCGCGCCCGGCTGCGCCAGGCGGAGCTGGAGTATGCCGAACAGCGCCTGGCCAGGGTGGAGGTGCGTGCCGAACGCCCGGGCATCGTGCTGTTCACCCGCGCCGACGACTGGATCGGCCGGCCGGTGCAGACCGGCCAGCGGATCATGACCATCGCCGATCCGTCCCGGGCCGAGATCCGCGTGGAACTGCCGGTGGGCGAGGCGATCCGGCTGGAGCCGGGCGCGCCGGTGCAGCTGTTCCTGGATGCCCGGCCGCTGGAGCCGGTGGCCGGGCGGATGACCAGCCTGAGCTATACGGCTGAGCAGACCCCGGGCGGCATTCTGGCCTATGAGCTGAAGGCCCGGCTGGACCAGCCGGCGGGGGAGGCCCTGCCCAGGGTGGGGCTGCGCGGCACCGCCAAGGTCTATGGCGCGGATGTGCCGCTGGCCTTCTATCTGTTCCGCAGGCCGCTGGCGGCGCTGCGCCAGCATACCGGGTTCTAGGCCATGGTCGCATCCGTTCAGGGCAGCGCGCCGGGGGGGCCGACCATCTCGTTCGGGGGCGGCGCGGGCGGCCAGCAGCAGGCCAAGCCGGTACCGCGGCTGCGCGAGGATCTGAAACTGCTGCCGGGCCCCACCGATCTGGACGGCAGCCCCAGCTGGACGATCCTGGATCCGGCGCGCGGGCGCTATTACAGCCTGTCGCCCCAGGCGGTGGCGCTGCTGGGCGCCTGGGATCAGGGCATGCCCGACAGGGTTCTGGCCCGGGCCATGGCCGCCTCTCGCCTGCCGCTGGAGCTGAGCGATGTGGACGAGCTGGCCCGTTTCCTGATCGCCAACAATCTGGTCGCGGGCGACGAGCCGGGGATGAGCGGCAGCTATCTTCGCCAGCGCAAGGCCGCGAAGCGCAGCGCCTTTTCCTGGATGCTGCACAATTATCTGTTCGTGCGCGTGCCGCTGGTCCGCCCCGATATGTGGCTGGACGGGCTGACGCCGCTTGGCCGGATGATGTTCTCCAAAGGGGCGGGGCTTACCCTGCTCACTCTGGTCGCCGTCGCGCTTTATCTGGTCGGGCGGCAGTGGGATGTGTTCCTGCACACCTTCACCAGCTTCCTGACGCTTGAAGGGGCGGTGTGGTTCGGCCTGGCGATGGTCGTGGCCAAGGTGCTGCACGAAATGGGCCACGCCCTGGCCGCCAAGCGCTTCGGCTGCCGGGTGCATTCCATGGGCGTCGCCCTGCTGGTGATGATGCCGGTGCTTTATACCGATGTCAGCGACGCCTGGCGGCTGCCGGAACGCCACCGGCGGCTGATCATCGGTGCCGCCGGCATGGCGGTGGAGCTGGGCATCGCCGCAATCGCCACCATTCTTTGGACGATGATGCCCGACGGGCCGGCACGCTCGGCGGTGTTCTTTCTGGCGGCGGTGTCGTGGTTCATGACCCTGCTGGTCAATCTGAATCCGCTGATGCGCTTCGACGGCTATTACCTGCTGTCGGATCTGATCGGCGTGCGCAACCTGCAGGGCCGCGGCTTCGCGCTGGCCCGCTGGCATCTGCGCGAAACCCTGTTCGGCCTGGGGCGCGAGCCGCCGGAAGTGCTGCCGCCGCGCACCCGCCACGCCGTGCTGCTTTATGCCTATGGCGCCTGGATCTGGCGGTTCTTCCTGTTCCTGGGCATCGCGGTGCTGGTCTATCACGCCTTCTTCAAGGTGCTGGGCATCATGCTGGCGGCGGTGGAGGTGTGCTGGTTCCTGGCGATGCCGGCGCTGCGCGAAATCGGCGAATGGTGGAAGGCGAGGGACGAGATGCGGATGAACCGGGCCATGGCCCGCAGCCTGGCGGTGCTGGCGCTGCTGATCGGGCTCGCCTTCGTGCCCTGGCAGGGCGATATCGGCCTGCCGGCGATGCTGGAGGCATCGGCCAGCCCGCGGCTGCATCCGCCGGCACCGGCACGGGTGGTGGAGGTGCCAGTGGCGGCAGGGGCGCGCGTGACCGCCGGCCAGCCGGTGGTGGTGCTCGACAACCCCGATCTGGACCGGAAGATCGAGATGATCCGCCTGGAGCTGGACGTGACCCAGAGGCTGATCCAGCGCCAGGCCGCCAGCGCCGCCACCGCCGCCGAGGTGGGTGTGCTGGAAGGGCGGCTGGCCGCCCGGCTGGCGGAGCTGGACGGGCTGATGGCAGAGCGCGCCCGGCTGGTGGTGCGCGCGCCGCAGGACGGCATCTTCCGCGACCCGCCGGCCGATCTGATGCCGGGATTGTGGGTGTCCCCCGCACGGGTGCTGGGGCTGGTGGTCGCCGCCGAGGGCGGGCGGATCGAGGCCTATGTCCGGGGCGAGGATCTGCCGCGGCTGCAGGTCGGCGCCCGCGGCCGGTTCGTGACCGACGACCCCGCGCGCGACCCGCTGCCGGTGGTGGTGACGGCCGTGTCCGAAACGGCCGTCGATGCCCTGGATCAGCCGGCCCTGGCCAGCCAGAATGGCGGGCCGATCGCCACCGAGCTGGATCACGAGCGCCGCCCCGTGCCGCGCGGCGCAGTCTATCGGGTGTGGCTGGAACCCGATGCCGGCGCCGGGCTGCCCGCCGGCCAGACGCTGGCCCTGCGGGGCATGGTGCGGATCGACGCACCGGCGGAAAGCTTCGCCGCCAGCCTGTGGCGCCGGGTGATCGCCGTCGCCATCCGCGAAAGCGGCTTCTGATCCGCATATCCGAGGGGCGACGAAAAAAGCGCGGCAGGACGCATGTCCGCCGCGCTCAAGTCGGTGTCGCATCTACACCACACAAGTTCGGGTAAACCTGTACGGTGGGGCCGGCGGCATCGCGTCATGCCCTCCGTCCCATACATCCCCCCGCGCCATCGCACGACCGGGCTGCGACCCCGACTATAGGGTGCCTGCCCGGAGATGTCCATCGCGTTTCGATGGTGTGGGTGATGATGTTCGCGCCCAGGGTGGGGCATGGCGATCCGGGCGGGAGAACCCCGACGAGCCCTGACCGAAAGGGTGGGGCGGGGATGGGTGAATATTGCACCGCATTCACCGGAAGCCGGGCCCGTCCGGCCCAGTCCGGGCGATCGCCCCGGCATTCTGCACCGGTCGGACCGTCGCTTGCGGATGCGGCGTTAACCATGATGTGACGCCGTCCTTTTCCGGATATGTTCCCGTTTCATACGAAACGACTACAACCATAAGGAGAGTAATTACAACCGGACTTGGAACATATCAGGGGTATATCAGGAAAATCAGGCCGGCCGGGGGCTTGCAGCCTGCGGCTGTCGATCACAGTGCGATGATATGTCACTCAGCATCCGGCCGGTTGCGGTGCGGGCGTTTACCTTTTGTAAATGTTGCAATGCAGCATGGCGCCGAGACATGTTTCTTGTTCTTGTGAATTGTGCAGTTTCATGTGAGGTATAGCACACGGGATGTCAGGCGCTTTAAGGAAATTTAAATAAAATGTTCAATGCTTGCCCCTGCTCCGATGCCGATTGCCCCGAAAACACGCCGAAAACGTGTATGATTCTGTGCCTGTACGCGCCTTGTTCCGATGGTTTTGCGGCGCAAGACGAAACCGTTATGTTCTCGTCGGGCAGAGCAGGGCAGGCGGGCGCGCGACCAGGAATCGCGCGCCCGAAGGGGGCGGGGGTGACGGTCGGGCAGGGCGAAATCGGTGACGCCGTCGTCGCCGAAACGGCTGCTGATGGCGGCGAACAGCTCGGCCCGAATAAAAGGGGCACGCGGATCGTCTCCGCGTGCCCCCTGATGCGTCGTTGACGGTGTGGCGCCCGATCAGCCCTGCGGCGGATAAATGCCGTAGAGCGGGGTGATGTATTGCAGCACCGCGTAAGGCTGCATGATCTGGACCGGGACGTTCATGCCCGACGAGCCGACGGCGACCTGGCCGTTCATCTGCACCGGCAGGGTCGCTTCCGGGTCCTGTTTGGCGACGAACAGATTGGCGGGCCGGGTGGGGGAACCGGGCGCATTGGTCTGCACGAAATTACCATTGCCCAGGACGACGTTATTGGCCGGCTCGGACTCGGTCGCGTCGGTGGTGGCGACCGGAATTGCGCCCTGCAGCTCTGCCGTAACGGTATGGGTGTGATGGGCCAGATTATTGCCGGTCAGCGTGACGGTCTCGCTGCCGCCGGTCTGGCCCAGGGCATAGTTCGACAGGCCGGGCCCCTGGCCCGCGCCCAGGGGCGTGCGGCCGATCAGGTTGGGCAGGGCAAAGGTGGTCTGGCCATCGCCGCCGAAAGTCGTACCGATCAGGCCGAACAGGGCGTCGTTCTGCGCGATCGACAGCAACTGGCCGTTGCAGAAGGTATAGCCGCGCGGTGCAAAGCTCGGCGCCCAGAGGAACACGGCCCCCAGATAAACTCCGTCCATCGGTTCTCTCCTGTTTTCGCGTCGGGGGCCGGTCAGCTGCGCGGCGGGAAAATGCCGTACATGGCGATGATGATGTTCAGGCCCAGATAGGGCTGGGTGATCGGGGTCTGGGCCGTATGGCCGGTCACCCCGAAGGTGACCGTGCCGCCGGACGCCCCCGCCGCCGAGGTGACATCCCCCGGGCCGGCTGCATAGGCGTTGACCGGGGCTGAAATCTCGCTGCCTCCGTTGTCGAAGATCGTGTGCGCCGTGCCGAAGGCGAGCCCCGTGGCCGGCCCGTTGGTATCGGCCTGGGTGGCGGTGGCCGGCAGGGTGCCGGTGACCGGGCTGACCGCATGGGTATGGGCCGGCATATTGGTCATCAGCAAGGTGGTCTGGTCGGTGCCGGCGACTTCGCCTTCGACATAGATGGTGCCGGTGGTCGAGCGGCCGGCGGCCAGGCCGGCGCGGCCGCGCAGATCGGGCAGGGCGAAGGTCTGGATGCCGTTACCGCCATAGATGGTGCCGATCAGCGAAAACAGTGCGGTGTTCTGGCTGATCGCCATCAGCTGATTGGCGCAGTAGGCCCAGTTGCGGGGGGCGAAATTCGGCGCCCAATGCATGCAGAGTCCGATATAGGGGTTCATCTTTCCGAAACCTTATGGATGGTGGAGACCATGTGGATGGCGACCGGGCCCGTGGATGGCGACCGGAGCAGTGCCGGCCCGGCTGCGCAGCGGAAACCGGTCAGCTGCGCGGCGGATAGATGCCCTGCATCGCAAAGATGAAGTTGAGCGCCGTATAGGGCTGCATGATCGAAAAGGGCTGGGAGTTGCCGGTGGGGGTCGCGGTCAGATCCCCCGGCATGGTGACCGGCAGCACGGCATTGGCCTGAGCGGTGGTGAAATTCGACACCGGAAAGGTCTGGGCGGCCGGGCCGCTGCCGATGCGGACCGATCCGGTGGCGAGCACGCCGGTGGCCGGATCGGGCGCCGTGGCCGGGGCGGTCGACAGCGGCAGGGCCGGGCGCAGCTCGGGCAGGGCGAAATGGGTATGGGCCGGCAGGGTCTGATCGGTCATGGTCTGGGTTTCGCTGCCGGCCGCCTGGCCCAGAGAAACCGGTGACAGGCCGGGGCCGTTGCCGGTACCGACGGGGATGCGGCTGCGCAGGTCGGGCAGGGCGAAGGTGGTGCTGCCGTTGCCGCCATAGGTGGTGCCGATCAGCGCGAACACCGCCTGATTCTGGGCGATCGAGAGGATCTGGCCGTGGCAGAAGGCCCATCCCTTGGGCGCGAAATTCGGCATCCAGGTCACGATGCTGGCGATGAAGGGTGAGTCCATATCCGGTCTCCGTCCTCGTCCTGTTCCGTCTTGTTGTCGACATGGCTGTCGTCGCGACGTGGCGATGCGGTCGCCCGGCCGGGCCGCAGCCGGTGGTTTCGGCAGGCGTTGGTATCAGTGGGCCTTGGTATCAGTGGGGGGCGTCAATTGAAGATCGCTTCGTAGTGATTGCCCGGCACCGGCCGCCCGGTCGACGGATCGACCGGTGCGATCACCGGGCAGATGAACATCATCTTCAGCAGCCCCAGCCGGGGATGGGCGATGTCGTAGCTGTTGGCCGGCAGGTAGATCTGGGGGGGGCCGCGGAAGATCAGGCTGAAGCCCAGGCGGCGCTGGCCGGTCAACATGGCCTGGATACCGGGCTGGGCGGACACCAGGGTCAGCGGCAGATTGCCCTGGGGCAGGCGCACATGGAATTCGGTGCCCACATGCGGCGCGAAGGTTTCAAAGGTGAAGTTCTCGAACATCCCACATCCCGATGGTTGACCGGCGGCAGACCCCGCGGGATGCAGCCCCGCACCAGCCTGGCCGCACCAGCCTGGCCGCACCAGCCTGGCCGCACCAGCCTGGATTGTATGCATCTGCGGCGCATTCCCGCCGTTTCGCTTGGCGGTTGCCGTGCGTGATTAATGTCGCATGGTTTGCGACAGGAGTCTTGCCCGTCATGTGAGGGCGAGGTTAATGGCCGTTGATATAGCTCAAATGCTTGGGATCGTTGAAAAACGCGCCGAATCAATCTTCTGGAGCACCGCTTCGTCGGGCGCACGCCCCGAAAGCCGCTTTTCGGGTCAGTAAGGTTCAGCTAGGTTAACCAAAACCCGACGAAGGTACGCTGCGTCCGGCCGGACGGGTGTATCGTTGCGATATGCGGCACTTCGTGAAGAAGAACCGCCGGCGCCGCGGGAATGACAGTCAGACCGGGTGCGGAGATCACGTCGCCCGGTCGTCACGGGGTTTCGGGGGACGGGTATCATGCGCCGCTTTCGTCGTCGGGGAGATCATGCCAGCCGTCACATCACCGGGCCGCGCCGCCCGGGCCGGCGGGGGGCGCTGGCCCAGGCGCTTGAACCACGGATGATGTTCGATGCCGCCGGTGTCGCCACCGCGGCAGAGGCGCTGCAGGATCAGGCCGCCCAGGATGCCGCGCAGGAACTGCACCCCGATACCGCGGGCGACGGCAGTGCGGCCGATACCGGCCATCAGGCCGATGCCCATGACGCTGCCGCCCTGGTGGAGACCGCCGCCCAGGGCGGCGATGACGGATCGGATGTGACGGCGGCCCCCGCCGCGGCGGGCGACCGGCGCGAGGTCGCCTTCATCGACACCCGCGTCACCGACTGGCAGACCCTGGCCGCCGGCCTGGCCCAGGATGTCGAAATCGTGGTGCTGGATGCCGGCCGCGACGGGCTGGAACAGATCGCCGACTGGATGGCCGAACAGTCGGGGGCAGTGGATGCCATCCACATCATTTCGGAAGGCAGTGTCGGCGAAATCTGGCTGGGATCTTCCACCCTCTCGGACAGGAATATCGATGACCGGGCCGGCGACCTGGCGGTGATCGGCGCCGGCCTGGCCGAGGATGGCGACATCCTGCTTTACGGCTGCGACGTAGCCGGCGGCAGCGACGGCCTGGCCTTTCTGGGCCGGCTGGCAGAGCTGACCGGCGCCGATGTCGCCGCCTCGGACGATGCCACCGGCAGCGTCGCCGCCAATGGCGGTGGCCGTTTCGGCGACTGGGATCTGGAAGTGTCGATCGGCCGGGTCGACACCACCATCGCGGTGACCGAGGACACCCGCGCCGGCTATGACGGCCTGATGGCGACCTTCACCGCCGGCACCGAGGCCCAGCTGGAAACCGCGATCGTCAATGCCAATGCGGCGGCCGGCACCGACCAGATCGACATCACCGCCGATATCACGCTGGGCAGCGGCGCCACCGGTTTCACCACGATCACCGACAATGTCGTGATCCAGTCCAGCACCGCGGCGACCCGCGACATTCTGGCCGCCAACATCACCGATGGCAGCGTGTTCACGGTCAGCGATGCCACGGTCACCTTTGCGCGGCTGGCGATCGATGGTGCGGCGAAGACCTCGGGCGGCGGTGCCGGCATCAATTTCTCGTCCACCGGCTCGGACACGCTGACGCTGACCGACATGACCATGACCGGTCTGCATGCCACCCAAGGCGGCGCGATCTTTATCAGCGGCGGTCAGCTGGCGATGACCGGCACCAACAGCTTCGTCGACAACCAGGCGACCAGCGGCGCCGGTGGCGCGATCTATATTTCCGGCGGAAATTTCATTCACACGGTCACCGGCCAGTTCACCACCAACACCGCGACCACCCAGGGCGGTGCGATCTATCAGACCAGTGCGGCCGGCGCCACGCTGAATGTGACCGACAGCAGTTTCGATCAGAACAGTGCGACCCAGGCCGGTGGTGCGATCCGCATTGAGGGGAATACCTCCGGCAACATCACCTTCTCCGTGGCCGATAGCAGCTTTAGTGGCAATACGGGGGGCTTGGGTGGCGCGATCTCGACGCGAACGGGCGGTGGGTCGACCACAATCGAGCGGTCGACCTTCACTAGTAATGAAACGACTAACGGCAGCGGTGGCGGCGGCGCTGTCGAGTTGGGCGGCACAGCTACGGCTTCCGAGGCCTTCATTACTGATAGCACGTTTACACAGAACACGGCTAGCGGCACTGGGGGGAGTGGCGGTGCTGTCCTCATTGCGTCTAATGCCTTGGTTGATCTTGATATTGTTCGATCTACCTTCGATCGCAATGTTGCGACCAGCAGCGGTAGTGGTGGCGCCGTCGCACTACTCGGCACCAGCAGCACCGTTTCTGTGGTCAATTCTACCTTTTCCGGGAACACAGCGACCTTCGGCAGCGCGATCGAAAGCACCTCGGCGCTCACCGTGGCGCACAGCACCTTTTCGGGCAACAGCGCGACCAACGGCATGAATAACGGCACGATCGATTCCTATGGCGGCTCGGTCAGTGTCAGCCATACGATTCTGGCCAACAACACCGGCTGGGGCGTGAACGTCACCGGCGGCAGTGCGACCAATGTCGGCTGGAACATCTATTTCGGCAACAGCCTTGACAATAACGGCTTGGATGCGGGTCCCGGTACCGATCTGACCACCGATCCCAATCTGGGGGCGCTGGCGGATAATGGCGGCTATACCCAGACGATGAAGCCGGGCACCGGCAGCTCGGCGATCGATGCCGGCAATGCCTCGATCACCGGCCAGCCCGCCACCGACCAGACCGGCGCCACCCGCATTTCCGGCAGCGCCATCGATATCGGTGCGGTCGAAGCTGTGAACGACACCACCCCGGTGCTGGGCGGCCCGCGGACCGTGAGCTGGACCGAAGGCGACGCGCCGGTCATCCTGCTGCCCGATATCACGGTCGCCGATGACGACGGCGACCTGATCACCTCGGCGCGGGTCTGGATCTCCAACCCGCATGATGGCGATGTGCTCGCGATCACCTCGCCCGGGCCCTACAGTGCCAGCGTGGCGATGGAAGGCGGCCTTCTCGTCCTGACGCTGACCGGCAGCGGCACGGCGGCGCAGATGCAGGCGGCGCTGCGGACGGTCACCTATTCGTCCACCTCCGACGCCCCCACCTGGGGCAATACCGGATCGGCCTATACCCCCGATGCCGCCGGCTCGCGCATCCTCCGCGTCACCGTCACCGATGCCGACGGCGCCACCTCGGACGAGTTGGTCGGCAGCGGCGTCCAGGTTACCAGTGTGGACGACGATCCACCGGCGATTTCCGCCGACACCTTCGTCTATACCCCTGGTGCCTATGGGTCAGACGGCTATGCGAACTTCGCGCCGGACCTGTTCCTCATCGACGACACGGCGATGATAAAATCGGTGACGGTGCAGCTGGTCGCCTCCCCGGACGGGTCCTTGGAGCGCCCGCGCATTCAGGGAACCTATGCTGGTATCAATATCGCTTGGGATGCGGATAGCAAAAAGTATACCTTTACCGGCACCTCGCCCACCGGCACCGCGTCGCTCAATGCCTTCCAGGAGATTCTCCGCAATCTCGACTACAAGAACCTGTCGTCGGGGGCCACTGTCGATACGACCGACCGCATCATCCGCTATACGGTCACCGATGCCAATGATCAGGTCGGCACCTTCGATCTGACGATCGAGATCGACAAGACCCCGACGGTCGCCACCAATACCGGCACCACGGTTGCCGAGGGTGGATCGGGCAGCATCACCACCGCGATGCTGGAAGCCTCCGACGATTACGCCACCGGGGCGGATCTGATCTATACGGTGGCGGCGCTCAGTCATCTGACCGTGTCGCTCAACGGCAGCACGCTGTCGACCGGCGGGACCTTTACCCAGCAGGATATCGACGACGGGCTCGTCACCTTCCAGCATGACGGCGGGGAAACTGCCGGCACCCTGACCTTCACGCTGAAGCAGTCGTCCGCAAACTATTCGGACTCGGTGCAGCATAGCTTCACCGTCAACACGACGCCGGTGAACGATGCGCCGGTGGTGAACGACACCTCGGCGTCGCCGCTCTTCAGTGCCGGCGGCTCGCCGGTGGCGGTGGCCGAATCCGCTACCATCGTCGACGTCGACTCCGGCAATCTGACCAGCGTGGTCCTGACCCTGACCACCCGCCCGGGCGGGACGTCGGATCGTATCGCCATGTCGACCATCGGGGCGGACAATGCAAGTAACTACGGCATCAACGTCGACCCAGACAACGCCACGGGCACGCTGACCCTTTCGGGCACGGCCTCGGTCGCCCAATATCAGACCGTGCTGCGGGGCGTGGTCTATGCCTATACCGGCGCCACTGCCTCCATGCCCGGCGGCGACCGTGTGGTTTCGATCGTCGCGACGGATGACAGCGGCGACAGTGCGACCCAGGCCAGTGCCGCCTTCGAACGCACGGTCGAGGTCGATGCCCCGCCGAAGGTCGACACCAATACCGGCACGACGCTGGACGAGGGCGGCTCCACCACCATCACCTCGGCGATGCTGTCGTCGTCGGATACCGAAGACACCGATCCGGCCGATGTCACCTATACCCTGACCACGGCGCCGGCTGTGGGCACGCTGAAGCTCAACGGTACGGCGCTGTCGGTGAATGACACCTTCACCCAGAAGGATATCGACGACGGGCTGCTGACCTACGAGCATGACGGCTCGCAAACCACGTCGGGCAGCTTCGGCTTCTCGGTGAAGGATACGACCAACCACACCGTCAGCGGTCAGACCTTCGCGATCACCGTAACGGCCGTGAACGACGCGCCCGAGATTACGGCGCCCGGGTCGATCGCCGTGACCGAAGACACCGAGACTGCGTTGACCGGCATTTCGATTTCGGATGCCGATGCCGGCACCAGCGATGTGACGGTGACCTTCACGGTGGGCGAGGGTGAGCTGGCTGCGACCAGCACCGCCGATGTCACGGTGGGCGGCACGGCGACCGCGCTGACGCTGACCGGCTCGGTGGCCGACATCAATGCTTTCATCGCGGCCAGTGCGCTGACCTTCACGCCCGCCGCCGACGCCACCGGCAATGTGACCCTGACCGTCGATGTCGACGACGGCGGCAATACCGGCTCCGGCGGGGCGAAGACCGACACGGCCACGGTGACGCTGGCGGTCTCTGCGGTGAACGACGCGCCGACCATCGACGGATCGCAGGTCGTGCTGACGACCACCAATGAAAACACCATGTCGACGACCTATTCGGTCAGCGACTGGCTGACCGATGTGAATTATGCCGATCCCGACAGCGGCGCGGTTTCGGGCATCGCGATCACCGGTATCGTCGGCAACGGCGCCTGGCAGTACACGACCGACGGCGACAACTGGTACGGGCTGGGCACGGCGGCATCCGACAGTGCGGCCCTGCTGTTCGCAGCGACCACCCAGTTCCGTTTCGTGCCCGACAACAACCGCGGCGGCCCGGCATCGCTGACCTTCCGGGGCTGGGACCAGACCTCGGGCACGGCCACCAGCGGGTCCACGCTCCGCACGGGGGATGCGTCCAGCACGGGCGGCAGCACCGCCTATTCCGTGGAAGATTCCCGCGCGGCGATGGTCGTCACCCAGATCAACGATGCGCCGACGCTGTCGACCACCGACATCACGCTGGATCCGGTGGATCGCAATGACGTGTCGACCCCCATCACCGTCAGCGACCTGCTCACCGATGGCGGCTATGGCGATGTCGATGCCAACCCCGAATCGGGTATCGCGATCACCGCGCTGACCGGCACCGGCCGCTGGGAATATTCGACCGACGGCACCAACTGGCATGCGGTCGGCACCGTGTCGGTGAATGCCTCGCTTCTGCTGGCGGCCGGTGCCCAGCTCCGCTACGACCCGGCCGGCGACACGGCCGAGACCGCGACCATCTCGTTCCGCGCCTGGGACCAGACGATCGGCACCGCCACCAACGGTTCCACCCGCGGCACCGCCGACACCACCATCACCGGCAGCTCCAGCGCCTATTCTTCGGCGCTCGCCACCGGCAGCATGGAGGTGACGGTGGTGAACGAGGCACCGGTGCTGACCGTGCCGGGCTCGCTGACCGTGAACGAGGACACCGATCTTCAGATCACCGGCATTTCGATCGCCGACACCGACGATCTCGGCCAGGATTACGTGCTGACGATCACCGCCCCGGGCGGTTCGTTCACCGCCACCGGCACCGCCGACGTCACCGTTGCCGCCGGCGGCCAGACCCTGATCCTCACCGGCAGCCGGGCCGACATCAACGCCTTCATTTCGGGCGGCAATGTGACCTACCGGCCGGGGGTGAACGTCACCGGTACGGTCGATCTCTCGGTCAGCGTCAGCGACCAGGACGCGGCCTTGCCGGGCACCGATGCCGACACGGTGACCGTGACCGTCGATCCGGTCAACGACGCGCCGGATGTCTACACCATCAATGACGGCGTCGATGTGGTTGCCGCGCCCGAGCCGCTTTCCACCCCGACCTGGATGCTGGATGCGCCCGGCGGCGGCCATTATGTGGTCAGCAGCCGCACCACCGGTGGGGATGCGTACCAGAATGTGCTGGTCTATCGCTACAACGCCGATGGCAGCATCGATACCAGCTATGGCACGGATGGTGCGGCCTATTTCGCCGGCACGGTTCCGAACGCGGTGAAGGTGCTGGCCTCGGGTGAGCTGATCATTGCCGGCCGCGCGGTGTCCGACAGCTCGCTGGTGGTGACGCGTCTTGCGACCGATGGCAGCGTGGTGTCGGGCTTCCCGATCACCGTCTCCCAGGCCCCGTCGAGCTTCGGCCCGGTCGATATCGAAATCGACGGCAGCGACCGGATCTATGTCACGGCGACGCTGACGCCCACCTCGGGCGATACCAGCACCGTCGTGTTCCGCTTCACCGCCGACGGCACCGCGGACGGCGTGTTCAATGTCGGCGCCAGCATTCCGGGCAGCGAGCAGGCCCTCGATTCGGTCATCCAGCCCGATGGCAAGGTCGTGACGCTGGCGGCCCAGGGCCGCGATCTGATCGTCTATCGTCACAATGCCGATCGCACGCTGGATACCAGCTTCGGAACCGGCGGTTATCTGATCATCGATACCGATCTCCTCGGCGGCGCTGGCGCCCAGGGGGTCAGCGTGCAGGCCGATGGCAGCATTCTGGTGGCGTCGGCCACCGAGGATTCCGGCTTCCCCGGCCAGCAGGTGCCGGTGATCTGGCGGCTGACCGCCGATGGCGCGCTGGATACCGGCTTCGGTGTGAACGGTGCCGTGACGGGCGAGGCGGCGCACACCGTCTCCTTCGCCTTCGCCCCGGATGGCGGCATCATCGTCGTCGGCACCATCTCCTTCGCCGCGGATATTTCGACGACGGTTCAGCGCTTTACCCCTGATGGCGTGCTCGATGCCGGTTTCGGCCGGGATGGCGGGTTCACGATCGGCGGCACCGAATTCCCGCTCAATCACACCTCGGTCCGGATCGACGCCGACACCGGCGAAATCCTGCTGGGTGGCAACCATTACGACTCGGCATTGCAGCCGGCCGATATCTACTTCGCCCGCTATGACGCGACCGGTCAGCCGGTATTCGATGCCGATCCGGCGGCCTATACCGAAAACGGCGCGCCGGTGGTGATTGCACCGACGATTGCGGTCGACGATGTCGATCTGGGCGATGCCGACACGCTCGACGGTTTCACCGTCAGCCTGACGCGCGACGGCGGTGCCGACGGCCAGGATCAGTTTTCGGCGGCCGATGGCGGCACGCTCGATGCCCTGACCGAGGGCCAGGCCCTGGTCGTCTCGGGCACCACCATCGGCACGGTGGTGACCAACTCGGCCGGCGCGCTGGTGCTGTCGCTCAATGCCGCGGCGACCCGTGCGCTGGTGAACGAGGCGCTGCGCCAGATCTCCTATGTCAATTCCAGCGACGCGCCGCCGGCCTCGGTCGATCTGGTCTGGACGGTGAATGACGGCAATAGCGGCACGCAGGGGACCGGCGGTGCGACCGAGGGCACGCTGACGACCACCGTCGCCATCACCACCGTCAACGACACGCCGGTGATCACCGTGCCGGCTGGTGCCGCGATCACGGTCACCGAAGACACGGCCACGGCGATCACCGGCATTTCCTTTGCCGACGCCGATGCCGGCAGTGGCACGGTCGAGGTGACGCTGAGCGTCGACAAGGGCACGATCACTGCCACCAGCGGGGCGGGGGTGACGGTCACCGACGGCACCAACGCGATCACGCTGTCCGGCACGATCGCCGACATCAACGCCTTCATCGCCGCCCAGGGCGTCACCTTCCAGACCGATACCGACGATACCGGCGATGTCACCCTGACCGTCGATATCGACGATCTGGGCAATAGCGGCGGCGCCTCTGAAACCGCCAGCGAGACGGTGACGATCACGGTCACGCCCGTGAACGATGCGCCTGACGTGACCACCATGCCCGACGGTGTGGTCGTCGTCGACGGGCCCGGGGACATGGACAGTGTCGGCGGGATCGTCGGCCTGCCTGACGGCAGTTACTACCAGTTCGGCGTGGATACCGATGTCGCGTCGAATATGATCGTGGTCGCGCGCTATGACGCCGACGGCAAGCTCGACACCAGCTTCGGCACCAATGGCATCGTCACCCTGGACAGCTTCGGCACGTTCAGGCCTGGGACCGCCCTGCTGCAGAGCAACGGCAAGCTGTTGATCTCGGGCACGGTCAGCCCGTCCGGTGGTGGGGGCAACGCCGGCATGCTGATCAGCCTGAACGATGACGGCTCGCTGGATGAGGGCTTCGGCACGAGCGGCGTCGTCGTCTTGAGCGACACCGGGGTGGAGTTCTCGCTGTTCAAGGTGACGGCGGACGCCACCGGCCGCCTCCTGGTGGCGGGCATGAATTTCACCGGCGCCGCCGGCACCACCGATGGCCTGCTGTACCGGCTGCTTGACGATGGCAGTATCGACACCGCGTTCAACGGCGGTGCGCCGCTTGCGATCGATCTTGGCGGCAACGAGACGCTGCTGAGCGTCGCGGTCCAGGATGACGGCAAGATCGTCGTTGCCGGCGCCAATGACGACGGTGCCATCCTTCAGCGCTACAACGCCGATGGCACGCTGGATACCGGCTTCGGCAGCAGCGGCACCGTCACGATCGACGATCCCGATATCCTGGAGAGCAGCCAGATCGTGCTGCCCCAGTCTGCCGGCGGCATGATCGTCGTGAACATGCATGTCGATGCGGATACCGGCCTGCCCGTCACCACGCTTGTGCGCCTGACCGATGACGGTTCGGTGGACGGCAGCTTCGGCAGCGGCGGCAGCCTGGTCTTCACCGGCAATCTGACCACCGATGCGACCCTGCTGGCCGATGGCAGCATGGTCTTCGTCGGTACCCATATGACGATCGGCGGGGGCACCCCGTCCGCCACGGCCTCGATCATCAAGATCGGCGCCGACGGGCAGCTGGATACCAGCTTCGGGACCAATGGCGAAGTCACTTTCGGTGATGATCTGCGCAGCTTCACGATCTCGTCGCTCACCATCGACGACAATGGTGATCTGCTGCTGGGCGGCAGCTATCTGGGGTGCGGCTGCGGTGGCGACGAGATTTTCGCGGCGCGCTTCACAACCGATGGTACGCCCGTCACCGGCTTCAACATGGATCCGACCCATGTCGAGGATGGCGGCTTCACCGCCATCGATCCCGAGATCGACATTTACGATCCCGAGCTGTGGCTGGCCGATGATCATGACGGCATGGTCATCACCATCACCCGCGACGGCGGGGCCGATGCCGACGATCTGTTCGGGGCGATCAGCGGCGGCACGCTCGGCGACCTGACCGAGGGTGGGGATCTGACCGTCGGCGGCATCGTCATCGGTACCGTCACCACAAATGCGGGCGGCACGCTCGTCCTCACGCTCAACGCCGATGCGACCTATGATCTTGTGAACGAGGCCGCACGTCAGATCGGCTACGCCACGGCGAACGACACGCCGCCGGCCTCGGTCGATCTGCTCTGGTCGGTCGATGACGGCAATACCGGTGCCCAGGGTTCGGGCGGTGCGCTCATCGGCACGCTGGTGAGCACCGTGAACATCGAGGCCGCGAACGACGCGCCGACGGTGACCGACCTGTCGGCCTCGCCGGTCTACACGGCCGGTGGTGCCGCCGTAAATGTCGTCGGCTCCGCGGTGCTCGACGACATCGACTCGACCATGCTGACCAGCGTCGTCTTGACCCTGACGACGCGCCCGGGTGGCACCTCGGACAATATTAGTCTGTCGTCGTCGGCGGCGACCTATGCAGATGGCCACGGCATCAGCTACGCCAGCTATGACCCGGCCACCGGCACGCTGACCCTGTCGGGTACGGCGTCGGTCGCCGATTATCAGGCCGTGCTGCAGGGCGTGGTCTTCGCTTACACCGGCGCCACGGCCTCGATGCCCGGCGGCGACCGGGTGGTTTCGATCACCGCGACGGACGACAGCGGCGATACGGACACGCAGACCAGTGTCGCTTTCGAGCGCACCATCGAGGTCAATGCGCCGCCGAAGATCGATAGCAACGCCGGCACGACGCTGGACGAGGGCGATTCCACCACCATCACCTCGGCGATGCTGTCGTCGTCGGATATGGAAGACACCGATCCGGCCGATGTCACCTACACGCTGACCACGGCGCCGGCTGCCGGTACGCTCAAGCTCGACGGCACCGTCCTCGGCGTGGGCGATACCTTCACGCAGAAGGATATCGACGACGGGCTGGTGACCTACGAGCATGACGGCTCGGAAGGGGCGTCGGACAGCTTCGGCTTCTCGGTGGCGGACGCGACCAACCTCACCGTCAGCGAGCAGAGTTTTGCGATCACGGTGACGGCCGTGAACGACGCGCCGGAGATCACGGCGCCTGCGTCGATCGACGTGACCGAAGACACCGAGACCGCGTTGACGGGCATCTCGATCAGTGATGTCGACGCCGGCACCGGCGAGGTGACGGTGACCTTCACGGTGGGCGAGGGTGAGCTGGCCGCGACCAGCACCGCCGATGTCACGGTGGGCGGCACGGCGACCGCGCTGACGCTGACCGGCACGGTGGCCGATATCAACGCCTTCATCACGGGCAGTGCGCTGACCTTCACGCCGGTCGCCAATGCCAGCGGCGATGTCACGCTGACCATCGATGTCGATGACGGCGGCAATACGGGTTCCGGCGGGGCGAAGACCGACACGGCGACGGTGACGCTGGCGGTGTCGGCGGTGAACGACGCGCCGGAGATCACGGCGCCGGGCTCGATCAGCGTGACCGAGGATGTGGAAACGGCGCTCACCGGCATCTCGATCAGTGATGTCGATGTCGGCAGCAACGACGTGACCGTCACGCTGGACGTCGCCACCGGGACCCTGTCCGCGACCAGCGGCTCGGGTGTTGTGGTCGGCGGCACGGCGGCCAGCCTGACGCTGACCGGCACGGTGACCGCGATCAATGCCTTCATCGCCGCCAGCGGTGTCGGCTACACCACGGCCGAGAATGCGACTGCGGATGTCACCCTGACCGTGACCGTCGATGACGGCGGCAATAGCGGCTCGGGTGGGGCAGAGACCGACACGACCACGGTGACGCTGGATGTGACGGCGGTGAACGATGCGCCCGTCGTGACCGACCTGTCGGCCTCGCCGGTCTATACGGCCGGCGGTGACCCTGTGCTGATGGTCGGGTCTGCGGCGCTCAGCGATGTCGACTCGACCATGTTGACCGGCGTGGTGGTGACCTTCACCACCCGTCCTGGCGGCACGTCGGATTCTATTCTCCTGGCTGTGGATGCGGGGCTTCACGCCGACGAACACGGTATTACCCGCATCTACGATGAGACCTCCGGCACGCTGACCTTTTCGGGCACGGCGTCGCTCGCCGACTACCAGACGGTATTGCAGGGCGTCGCCTTCGCCTATATGGGCGAGGCGGCGACAATGCCTGGCGGCGACCGGGTCGTGTCGATCGTCGCGACCGACGACAGCGGCGACACGGCGACCCAGACCAGTGTGGCTTTCGAGCGCACGATCGAGGTCAACGCCATGCCGAAGGTCGACACCAACACCGGCACGACGGTGGACGAGGGCGGTTCGACCACGATCACCTCGGCCATGCTGTCGTCCTCGGACAGCGAGGATACCGATCCGGCGGATGTCATCTACACGCTGACCACGGCGCCGGCGTCGGGCACGCTGAAGCTGGACGGCACCGCGCTTGAAGTGGGCGATACCTTCACCCAGAAGGATATCGACGACGGGCTGCTGACCTACGAGCATGACGGTTCGGAAGGGGCGTCGGGCGGCTTCGGCTTCTCGGTCGAGGACACGACCAATCTGACGCTTAGCAGCCAGAGCTTCGCGATCACGATTTCGGCGGTGAACGATGCGCCGGAGATCACGGCGCCTGCGTCGATCGACGTCACCGAAGACACCGAGACCGCACTCACCGGCATCTCGATTTCGGATGTGGATGCCGGCACCGGCGAGGTGACGGTGACCTTCACGGTGGGCGAGGGTGAGCTGGCCGCGACCAGCACGACCGAGGTCACGGTGGGCGGCACGGCAACCGCGCTGACGCTGACCGGCACGGTGGCCGACATCAACGCCTTCATCACGGGCAGTGCGCTGACCTTCACGCCGGTCGCCAATGCCAGCGGCGATGTGACGCTGACCATCGATGTCGATGACGGCGGCAATACGGGTTCCGGCGGGGCGAAGACCGACACGGCGACGGTGACGCTGGCGGTGTCGGCGGTGAACGACGCGCCGGAGATCACGGCGCCCGCGTCGATCGACGTCACCGAAGACACCGAGACCGCACTGACCGGCATCTCGATCAGTGATGTCGACGTCGGCAGCAACGATGTGACCGTCACGCTGGACGTCGCCACCGGCCAACTGTCCGCGACCAGCGGTTCGGGTGTTGTGGTCGGCGGCACGGCGACCAGTCTGACGCTGACCGGCACTGTGACCGCGATCAATGCCTTCATCGCCGCCAGCGGCGTCGGCTATACCACGGCGGCGAATGCGACCACCGATGTGACGCTGACGGTGACCGTCGATGACGGCGGCAACACGGGCTCCGGCGGGTCGCAGACCGACACCGCGACGGTGACGCTGGATGTGACGGCGGTGAACGATGCGCCGGAGATCACGGCGCCTGCGTCGATCGACGTCACCGAAGACACCGAGACCGCGCTCACCGGTATTTCGATTTCGGATGTGGATGCCGGCACCGGCGAAGTGACGGTGACCTTCACGGTGGGTGAGGGTGAACTGGCCGCGACCAGCACCGCCGATGTCACGGTGGGCGGCACGGCGACGGCGCTGACGCTGACCGGCACGGTGGCAGACATCAACGCCTTCCTCTCGGGCGGCGCGCTGACCTTCACGCCCGTGGCCAACGCCAATGGCGATGTCACGCTGACCGTCGATGTCACCGACAGCGGCAATACCGGCTCCGGTGGCGCGCAGACCGACACGGCGACGGTGACGCTGTCGGTCTCTGCCGTGAACGATCAGCCGACGGCACCCGCTCTCGACAATGACGAGGTGGACGAGAACGACGCCGGCGCGGTCATCGGCCGCGTGACCGCGACCGATGCCGATGGCGACACGCTGACCTATACGGTCGACGATGCGCGCTTCGAGATCGTCAGCGTCGACGGCGTCCAGCTGCTCCGGCTCAAGGAGGGGGTCAGCCTCGACTACGAAACCGAGCCGACCGTCGATCTGGTGCTGACGGTCACCGACCCGGACAACGCCTCCAACACCACCAATGTGACCATCACCATCCGCGATGACGGCGTCGTCACGCCGCTGCCGGTGCTGACCGGCGGCAATGTCACCGAGAACGATGCCGGTGCGGTGGTCGGCACCCTGCCGACCCTCGACGGCATCAGCTATACCGTCGACGACACCCGCTTCGAGATCGTCGAGAGCGACGGCCGGACCGTGCTGAAGCTGAAGGACGGCACCTCGCTCGACCGCGAGGCCGCCGCCGAGGTGACGGTCACGATCACCGCGACCGATGCGGATAACGAGACCCGCACCGCCGATGTGCTGATCCGGGTTGCGAATGTGAACGAGGCGCCGTCGCAGCCGGTGCTCACCGGCGGCACCGTGGCCGAGAATGCCGCGGGGGTTGCCGTCGGCACCCTCGCCTCCACCGATCCCGATGCCGGCGACACCCTGACCTATACCGTCGACGACAGCCGGTTCGAGGTGGTGGGCAATGTCCTGAAGCTGAAGGACGGTGTCAGCCTGGATCGCGAGGCGGCGGCGACCATCGACCTTGTGGTGACGGTGACCGATGGCGACGGGCTGACCGCAGAGCGGACGGTGACCGTGACGGTCTCCAACGTCAACGAGGCGCCCTCGGTGCCGGTGTTCACCGGCGACGGGACGGTGGCCGAGAATGACGCCGGCGCGGTGATCGGCACGGTCACGACCTCCGATCCGGATGTCGACGACCTGGCTGGCCTGTCGGTCGACGACGCCCGGTTCGAAATCGTCGATGGCCAGCTGAAGCTGAAGGATGGCGTCTCGCTCGATCACGAGTCCGAGCCGACCATCACCCTGGTGCTGACCGCAACCGATGGTGGCGGCCTGACCGCGACCCGGCTGCTGACGCTGACGGTGACCGATGTCAACGAGGCACCGAATGCCCCGGTGCTTGATGGCAATGTGGTCGTCGAGAACGACATCGGCGCGGTGATCGGCAATGTCAGCGGCGGCGACCCGGATGACGGGGACAGCGTCACCTATACCGTCGACGACGCCCGTTTCGAGATCGTCGGCGGCCAGCTGAAGCTGAAAGATGGCGAGTATCTCGATTACGAGGCCGCAACCTCGGTCGATCTGGTGATCACCGCCACCGATGTGGCGGGGCTCCAGACCCAGAGCACGGTTTCGGTCAAGGTGCTCGACGACACCAACAGCGCGGCCACGCCTGTTCTCAGCAACACCACCGTCACCGAGAACGAGGCCGGGGCCGTCGTCGGCACCCTGCCGGTGGCGACGCTCAACGGCTATATCGTCGATGATGCCCGCTTCGAAGTGGTCTTCATCGGCATCACGCCGACCCTGAAGCTCAAGGACGGCATTTCGCTCGACCACGAGGCCGAGCCGACGGTGACGCTGCAGATCACCTCGATCTACGTCAACGACGATGCCAAGACCGGCACCTTCGTGATCACGGTCGCCGATGCCAATGAGCAGGTCGGCGCACCGGTGCTCGATAACGACAGCGTGGCCGAGAATGCCGAAGGTGCGGTGATCGGCCGGGTGAGCGCGACCGATCCGGATGATGCCTCGACCAGCTTCGGCCAGAAGACCTTCACTGTCGACGATGCCCGCTTCGAGATCGTGGACGGCCTCCTGAAACTGAAGGACGGCATCAGCCTCGATCACGAGACCGAGGCGACGGTGACCCTCAACATCCAGGTCACCGATGGCGGCGGTCTGAGCGACAGCCTGGTCGCCACGATCAATGTCACCGACCTGAACGAAACCCCGTCCACCCCGGTGGTGTCGGGTGCGACGGTG
This sequence comes from Tistrella mobilis, assembly GCF_039634785.1. Lineage (NCBI taxonomy): Bacteria > Pseudomonadati > Pseudomonadota > Alphaproteobacteria > Geminicoccales > Geminicoccaceae > Tistrella > Tistrella mobilis. Next base: position 27,440 of record NZ_JBBIAB010000026.1, read on the forward strand.
GCGGAGAACGCGGCAGGGGCCGTGATCGGCACCGTCACCTCCACCGACCCGGATGCCGGCGACGACCTCACCTACACCGTGAACGACGATCGCTTCGAGATCGTCGATGTCGCGGGCGACATGGTGCTGAAGCTGAAGGACGGCGTGTCGCTGGATCACGAGGCCGCGGGCTCCGTGGCGCTGGTGATCACCGCCACCGACACCGGCGGGCTTTCGGCCGAGCGCGTGATGCTGGTCACGGTGACCGACGTCAACGAGGCCCCGACCACGCCGGTGCTGTCCTCCGACACCGTCCAGGGCGGTGATGCCGGCGCGATCGTCGGCCGGGTGACCGCGACCGATCCGGATGATGCGACCACGCAGGAAGGCCGTCTGACCTTCAGCGTCGACGACAGCCGGTTCGAGATCGTCGGCGACATGCTGAAGCTGAAGGCGGGCGAAAGCCTGTCGGTGGGCGACGAGCCGACCGTCAGCCTGGTCATCACCGCAACCGACGGGCTTGGCCTCGCCTCGACGCAGACGGTCGTGCTGACCGTGCTGCCCGATGCCACGCCGCCGGTGCCGGCCCTGCCCGATGGCATCGTCTCTGAAAACACCCCCGGCGGGGTGATCGGGCCGGTGCGGTTCACCGATCCGGTCGATCCGGGTGTGGATGTGTCTCTGACGGTCGATGATGCCCGCTTCGAGATCGTCGACGTCGATGGTGTGCCGACCCTGAAGCTGAAGGACGGTATCAGCCTCGACCGCGAGGCGGAGGCCTCGGTCACGCTGGTGATCACCGCCACCACCATCGAGGGCAGCCGCTCCAATGTCGTGGTGATCGCCGTCGACAATGTGAACGAGACCCCGACCCAGCCGGTTCTGACCGGCTCGACTGTGGCTGAGAACGCGGCTGGTGCCGAGATCGGGACCGTGACCGGGTCCGACCCCGATGTCGGCGACACGCTGACCTTCACCGTCGACGACGACCGGTTCGAGATCGTCGACGGCAGCCTGAAGCTGAAGGACGGCGTTTTCCTCGACCACGAGGCGGAAGCCTCGGTCGATCTGGTGATCACCGCGACGGATGCGGACGGCCTGACGGCCACCCGCAGCGTGACGATCACCGTCACCGATATGAACGAGGCGCCGACGCAGCCGGCGCTGACCGGCTCGACCGTGGCCGAGAATGCGGCGGGTGCCGTGATCGGAACCGTGACCGGCAGCGATCCGGATGATGGCGACAGCGTCACCTTCACGGTGGATGACGACCGGTTCGAGATCGTCGACGGCAGCCTGAAGCTGAAGGACGGCGTCAGCCTCGATCACGAGACGGAAGCCTCGGTCGATCTGGTGATCACCGCCACCGACGGGGACGGGCTCACCGCCACCCGCAGCGTGACGATCACCGTCACCGATGTGAACGAGGCGCCGGCGCAGCCGGTGCTCTCGGGCTCGACCGTGGCCGAGAATGCGGCCGGTGCCGTGATCGGCACCGTGACCGGGTCTGATCCGGATGATGGCGATACGCTGACCTTCACCGTCGACGACGATCGGTTCGAAATCGTCGACGGCAGCCTGAAGCTGAAGGACGGCGTCTCCCTCGACCACGAGACGGAAGCCTCGGTCGACCTCGTGATCACTGCGACCGATGCGGACGGCCTGACGGCCACCCGCAGCGTGACGATCACCGTCACCGATGTGAACGAGGCACCGGCGCAGCCGGCGCTCTCGGACTCGACCGTGGCCGAGAATGCGGCCGGTGCCGTGATCGGGACCGTGACCGGGTCGGATCCGGATGATGGCGACAGCGTCACCTTCACGGTGGATGACGACCGGTTCGAGATCGTCGACGGCAGCCTGAAGCTGAAGGACGGCATCAGCCTCGACCACGAGGCCGAGCCGACGGTCGATCTGGTGATCACCGCGACCGACGGGGACGGGCTCACCGCCACCCGCAGCGTGACGATCACCGTCACCGACGTGAACGAGGCCCCGACGCAGCCGGCGCTGACCGGCTCGACCGTGGCCGAGAATGCGGCGGGTGCCGTGATCGGCACCGTGACCGGCAGCGATCCGGATGATGGCGATAGCGTCACCTTCACGGTGGATGACGACCGGTTCGAGATCGTCGACGGCAGCCTGAAGCTGAAGGACGGCGTCAGCCTCGATCACGAGGCGGAAGCCTCGGTCGATCTGGTGATCACCGCGACCGACGGGGACGGGCTCACCGCCACCCGCAGCGTGACGATCACCGTCACCGATGTGAACGAGGCGCCGGCGCAGCCGGTGCTCTCGGGCTCGACTGTGGCCGAGAATGCGGCGGGTGCCGTGATCGGCACCGTGACCGGGTCGGATCCGGATGATGGCGATACGCTGACCTTCACCGTCGACGACGATCGGTTCGAAATCGTCGACGGCAGCCTGAAGCTGAAGGACGGCGTTTTCCTCGATCACGAGGCGGAAGCCTCGGTCGATCTGGTGATCACCGCCACCGATGCGGACGGGCTTACCGCCACCCGCAGCGTGACGATCACCGTCACCGATGTGAACGAGGCGCCGACGCAGCCGGCGCTCTCGGACTCGACCGTGGCCGAGAATGCGGCGGGTGCCGTGATCGGCACCGTGACCGGGTCTGATCCGGATGATGGCGACAGCGTCACCTTCACGGTCGACGACGACCGGTTCGAAATCGTCGACGGCAGCCTGAAGCTGAAGGACGGCATCGCGCTCGACTACGAGACCGAACCGAGTGTCGATCTGGTGATCACCGCCACGGACGCGGATGGGCTCACCGCCACCCGTGCCGTGACCATCACCGTCGTCGATGACGGCATCGTCGCGCCGACCCCGGTGCTGGATGGCGGCATCGTGGCCGAGAATGCGGCCGGTGCGATCATCGGCTCGTTGCCCGATATCGGCGACGGCAGCTATGCGGTTGACGATGCCCGCTTCGAAATCGTCGAGCGCGACGGCGTCCAGCTTCTGAAGCTGAAGGACGGCATCTCGCTCGACCATGAGGCGGCGGCCGAGGTCGTGGTGCGCCTGACCGCCACCGGCGGCGATGGCGGCACGGCCGAGGGTGACGTCACCATCCGTGTCACCGATGTCAACGAGGCCCCGGCCCAGCCGGTGCTCGATGCCGCGACCGTGGCCGAGAATGCGGCAGGTGCCACGATCGGCCGGGTGACCGCGACCGATCCGGACGATCCGGCGGTGAGCTTCGGCCAGAAGACCTTCACCGTCGACGATGCCCGGTTCGAGATCGTGGGCGGCGTGCTGAAGCTGAAGGACGGTGTGTCCCTCGACCACGAGGCGGAAGCGACGGTCGATCTGGTGCTGACCGTCACCGATGGCGGCGGGCTCACCGCCAGCCGCACCGTCACCATCACGGTGTCGGATGTGAACGAGGCGCCGGCAGCCCCGTCGCTCTCGGGCACGACGGTTGCCGAGAACGCGGCCGGCGCCGCGGTCGGTGTGGTCACCTGCACCGATCCGGACGGTGACGCGCTGACCTATACGGTGGACGATACCCGCTTCGAAATCGTCGATATCGACGGCGCGCAGACCCTGAAGCTGAAGGACGGCATCGCCCTCGACCACGAGGGTGAGCCCGAGGTGACGGTGGTCATCACCGCCCGTGACCCGGGCGGCCTTTCGACCCCGATGATCGTGACCCTGACGGTCGGCGACGTGAACGAGGCGCCGGCGGCACCGGTGCTGTCTGGCACGGTGCTGCCCGAGAACACGGCCGGCGCGGTGGTCGGCACCGTCACCGGCAGCGATCCGGATGCCGGCGACAGCGTCACCTTCACGGTGGATGACGCCCGCTTCGAGATCGTGGACGGCCAGCTGAAGCTGAAGGATGGCGTCTCGGTCGATTTCGAGACCGAGGCCAGCATCGATCTGGTCATCACCGCCACCGATGGCGACGGGCTGACCGCGACCCGGGCGGTGACCATCACCGTGGTCGATGATGCCGTCACCCCGGTGCCGCCGGTGCTGACCGGTGGCAGCGTGGCCGAGAATGCGGCCGGCGCGGTTGCCGGCACCCTGCCGGACCCGGCGGGCGGCAGCTTCTCGGTGGATGATGCCCGCTTCGAGATCGTAGATCTGGACGGCACCTGGACGCTGAAGCTGAAGGATGGTGTGGCGCTCGACCACGAGGCCGCGGCCAGCGTCACCCTGACCCTTACCTCTACCGGCTCCGACGGCGGCACGCTCACCTCCACGGTCGTGATCACGGTCGGCGACGTCAACGAGGCGCCGGCCCAGCCGGTGCTCGACGCCGCGACCGTGGCCGAGAATGCGCCGGGAGCCACCATCGGCCGCGTGACCGCAAGCGATCCGGACGACCCGTCGGTGAGCTTCGGCCAGAAGACCTTCAGCGTCGACGATGCCCGCTTCGAAATCGTCGGCGGCGTGCTGAAGCTGAAGGATGGTGTGTCCCTTGACCACGAGGCCGGGGCGAGCATCGACCTGGTGCTGACCGTCACCGATGGCGGCGGGCTCACCGCCAGCCGCACGGTTACCATCACCGTGACCGATGTGAACGAGGCGCCGGCCCAGCCGGTGCTCTCGGGTGCGACGGTGGCCGAGAATGCGGCCGGTGCCGTGATCGGCACGGTGACCGGCAGCGATCCGGATGCGGGTGACACGCTGACCTTCTCGGTCGACGACAGCCGCTTCGAGATCGTCGACGGCACGCTCAAGCTGAAGGACGGCATCGCGCTCGATCACGAGGTCGAGGCGTCGGTGCAGCTGACCATCACCGCGACCGATGCGGCCGGACTTGCCGCCAGCCGCAGCGTGACCATCACGGTCGGCGATGTGAACGAGGCACCGACGGCACCGGCGCTCGACGGCAACTCGGTGGTCGAGAACCTGCCCGGGGCGGTGATCGGCGTGGTGTCGGCCGGCGACCCGGATGCCGGCGACACGCTCACCTACACGGTCGACGATGCCCGCTTCGAGATCGTGGGCGACGTGCTGAAGCTGAAGGCCGGCATCTCGCTCGACTTCGAGACCGAACCCTCGGTCGATCTAGTGATCACCGCCACCGATGCGGGCGGCCTCACCACCAGCACCACGGTGCAGGTGACGGTGATCGACGACGGCGTGACCGCACCGCTGCCGGTGCTGAGCGGCGGCGTGGTGGCCGAGAATGCCGCCGGCGCCCTGATCGGCACGCTGCCGGGCGGAGCTGGGGTCTCCTACACCGTCGACGATGCCCGCTTCGAGATCATCGACCGCGACGGCGTGCCGACGCTGAAGCTGAAGGATGGGGTCTCTGTCGACCACGAGGCCGAGGCGAGCATCACGCTCCGCATCACCTCGCAGGTCAGCGAGGGCGACACCGCAACCGCAGAGGTGCTGATCCGGGTTACCGACGTCAACGAGGCGCCGGCGGCACCGACCGTCGGCGGCTCCAGCCTGCCCGAGAACACCGCCGGTGCGGTGGTCGGCCGGGTGAGCGCGGTTGATCCCGATGATGCGGCAACCTCTGCCGGGCAGCTGACCTATACGGTCGACGATGCCCGCTTCGAGATCGTCTCGGGCGTGCTGAAGCTGAAGGACGGCATCACCCTCGATCACGAGGCCGAGCCCTCGGTCGATCTGGTGCTGACCGTCACCGATGGCGGCGGGCTTACCGCCAGCCGCACGGTCACGATCACGGTGACCGACGTGAACGAAGCCCCGGCCCAGCCGGTGGTGTCGGGCACGACCGTCACCGAGAATGTGGCGGGCGCGGTGGTCGGCACCGTCAGCGGCACCGATCCGGATGCCGGTGACACGCTGACCTTCACGGTCGACGACGCCCGGTTCGAGATCGTCTCGGGCGTGCTGAAGCTGAAGGACGGCGTGTCGCTCGACCACGAGACGACCGCCGAGCTGACGCTGGTCATCACCGCAACCGATGCAGGCGGTCTCACCGCCTCGCGGCTGGTGACGGTGGCGGTGGCCGATGTGAACGAGGCCCCGGCTGCCCCCACCCTCGACGGGTCGGTGGTGCCGGAGGGTGTGGCCGGTGCCGGCATCGGCACGGTGACGGCGACCGACCCCGATGACGATGTGCTGACCTACACGGTCGACGATGCCCGGTTCGAAATCGTCGATGGCGTACTGAAGCTGAAGGACGGCATCAGCCTGGATGCCGAGACCGAGGCGTCGGTCGATCTGGTGATCACCGCGACCGATCCGGACGGGCTGTCGGCATCGGCCACGGTGACGATCACCGTGCTCGACGACGGCGTCACGCCCACCGTGCCGGTGCTGACCGGGCGGACGGTGGCCGAGAATCTGGCCGGCGGTGTGATCGGTACCCTGCCGGACCCGAATGGCGGCAGCTTCTCGGTCGATGACGCCCGGTTCGAGATCGTTGATCTGGACGGCACCTGGACGCTGAAACTGAAGGACGGTGTGGCGCTCGACCACGAGGCTGCGGCCTCGATCCGCCTGGTCATCACCTCGACCGCGGTCGACGACACCACGTTGTCGAGCACGGTGACGATCACCGTCAGCGATGTGAACGAGGTGCCGGGCGCGCCTGCGCTCGATGCCGCCACGGTGGCCGAGAATGCTGCCGGCGCGGTGATCGGCCGGGTGACCGCAAGCGATCCCGACAGCGGCAGCACGGCCAATGGCCGGCTGACCTATACGGTCGACGATGCCCGGTTCGAGATCGTGGGCGGCGTGCTGAAGCTGAAGGACGGCGTCTCCCTCGACCACGAGGCCGCGGCGACCGTCGATCTGGTGCTGACCGTCACCGATGGCGGCGGGCTCACCGCCAGCCGCACGGTCACCATCACGGTCTCGGATGTGAACGAGGCCCCGGCGGCGCCGTCGGTTTCGGGCACCGGGGTGGCAGAGAACGCGCCCGGTGCCGTGGTCGGGGCAGTGACCTGCACCGATCCGGATGGCGATGCGCTGACCTTTACGGTCGACGACAGCCGCTTCGAGATCGTCGATATCGACGGTGTCCAGACCCTGAAGCTGAAGGACGGCATTGCGCTCGACCATGAGAGCGACCCGACCGTGACCCTGGTGGTCACCGCCCGCGATCCGGGCGGTCTGGCGACGGCGATGATCGTGACGCTGGCGGTCGGCGATGTGAACGAGGCGCCGACGGTGCCGGTGGTGACCGGCGATGCGGTGCAGGGCGGTTCGGAAGGTGCGATCGTCGGTCGGGTGTCGGCGAGCGATCCGGATGATCCGCTCACCGCCAACGGCCGGCTGACCTATACGGTCGACGATGCGCGGTTCGAGATCGTCGGCGGCGTGCTGAAGCTGAAGGATGGTGTGGTCATCTCCGCGGCCGACGAGGCTTCGGTGAGCCTGGTGATTACGGTCACCGATGGCGGCGGGCTTTCGGCCTCGACGACCGTCGATCTGACCGTGCGTCCCGACACCACCCCGCCGGTGCCGGTGATCGCCGATGGCCGGGTGCCCGAGAATGCGCCGGGTGCCGTGGTCGGCGTGATCGGCTTCCTCGAGGATGTCGATCCGGGGGTGGATGTCACCGTCTCGGTCGACGATGCCCGCTTCGAGGTCGTCACACAGGATGGCAGCTTCGTGCTGAAGCTGAAGGACGGCGTGGCGCTCGATCACGAGGCGGCCGACCGGGTCACCCTGCTGCTGACCACCACCACCATCGAGGGCACCCGCTCGTCGGTCGTGACCATCGCGGTCGGCGATGTGAACGAGGCGCCCTCGGCCCCGGTGCTCTCCGAGACCGTGGTGCCCGAGGATGCCCAGGTGATCGGCCGGGTGACCGCGACCGATCCGGATGCGGCCGAGGCTCTGACCTTCTCGGTCAACGATCCGCGCTTCGAGATCGTGGGCGGCGAGCTGCGGCTGGTGGCGGGTGAGACCCTGGATCACGAGGGCGAACCCTTCGTCGACCTGGTCATCACCGTCACCGACAAGGGCGGGCTCACCGCCTCGACCGCGGTGCGGCTGACGGTGACCGATGTGCCGGAAGCGCCGACGACACCGGTTCTGGAGGGTGGCGACATCCCCGAGAACGAGCCGGGCGTGGCGATCGGCACGGTCACCGCGGATGATCCGGACGGCAAGGGCCTGACCTTCACCGTCGATGACGACCGCTTCGAGGTCGTGGCCGGCGTGCTGAAGCTGAAGGACGGGGTGTCGCTGGACTACGAGACCGAAGGTTCAGTGAGCGTCGTGATCACGGCGACCGCGGCCAACGGCTTCTCGGCCTCCGGGACCTATGTCCTGCAGGTGCTGGACGGCAACGACGCCCCGACGGCGCCGGTGCTGGATGGCAGCACGGTGCCCGAGAACCAGGCCGGTGCCGTGATCGGTACGGTCACCGCCACCGATCAGGATGCCGATGACGAGCTGACCTTCACGGTCGACGACGACCGGTTCGAGATCGTGGACGGCCAGTTGAAGCTGAAGGATGGTGTCTCGCTCGACTACGAGACCGAGCCCACGGTGACGCTGGTGCTGACGGTCACCGACCGCGAGGCGATCTCGGCCTCCACCACGGTCACCATCGGGGTGATCGACGACGGCATCGTGCCGCCGACGCCCGTGCTCGACGGCACCACGGTGCCCGAGAATGCGGCAGGCGCGGTGGTCGGGACCCTGCCGGATGTGGCGGGGGCCAGCTACACGGTCGACGATGCCCGCTTCGAGGTCGTCGAGCTGGACGGCAGCTGGACGCTGAAGCTGAAGGACGGCATCGCCCTCGACCACGAGGCGGCGGCGGAGATCACGCTCCGTATCACCGCCAGCGGTGCCGATGGCGGCACGGCCTCTGCCCTGGTGCTGGTGCGGGTGCTGGATGTCGACGAGGCCCCGGCCGCACCGGTGCTGGATGGCGACACGGTTGCCGAGAATGCCGCAGGCGGCGTGATCGGCCGGGTGACTGCCACCGATCCGGATGGGGCCGACACCGGCAATGGTCGTCTGACCTATGGTGTCGACGATGCCCGGTTCGAGATCGTGGGCGGCGTGCTGAAGCTTAAGGATGGCGTCGCGCTCGACCATGAGGCGGAGCCCGTCGTCGATCTGGTGATCACCGTCACCGACGGCGGCGGCCTGAGCGCCACCCGCAGCGTGACCATCACCGTCACCGATGTGAACGAGGCCCCGGCGGCGCCGGTGGTCTCGGGCAGCACGGTTGCCGAGAATGCGGCCGGGGCCGTGATCGGCAGCGTGACCGCCGGCGACCCCGACGGCGATGCGCTGACCTTCATGGTCGACGATGCCCGGTTCGAGATCGTCGACGGCCAGCTGAAGCTGAAGGACGGTATCGCGCTCGATCACGAGGCCGAACCCTCGGTGACGCTGGTGCTGACCGCAACCGATGCCGGGGGGCTGTCGGCCACCCGGGTGGTCGTGGTGACCGTGACGGATGTCAACGAGGCCCCGGCGCAGCCGGTGCTCTCGGCCAGCCTGGTGGGTGAGAACCAGCCGGGGGCGGTGATCGGCGATGTCTCGGCCGGCGATCCGGACGGTGATGCGCTGACCTTCAGCGTCGACGACGCCCGGTTCGAGATCGTGGACGGTCAGCTGAAGCTGAAGGATGGCGTCGCACTCGACTTCGAGACCGAACCCACGGTCGATCTGGTCATCACCGCGCAGGATGCGGGTGGTCTGACCGGCAGTCTGACCGTGACCATCACCGTGGTCGATGACGGCATGCAGCCGGTGGTGCCGGTACTGACCGGCAGCACGGTCGCCGAGAACGCGGCCGGGGCCGTGATCGGAACGCTGCCCGACCCCGAGGGCGGCAGCTTCACGGTCGACGATGCCCGGTTCGAGATCGTCGAGGCCGATGGCAGCTTCGTGCTGAAGCTGAAGGACGGCATCGCGCTCGACCACGAGGCGGCGGCCACCATCGATCTGGTCATCACCTCGACCGATATCGAAGGCCATAGCCTCGACGCCCCGATCACCATCCGGGTCACCAATGTGAACGAGGCTCCGGCGGCGCCGGTGCTGGCGGGTGACACGGTCGCCGAGAATGCCGCCGGCGGCGTGATCGGCCGGGTGACGACCACCGATCCGGATGCGGGCGACACGGCGAGCTATGCCGTGGACGATGCCCGGTTCGAAATCGTGGGCGGTGTGCTGAAGCTGAAGGACGGGGTCTCCCTCGACCACGAGGCGGAGCCTGTCGTCGATCTGGTGATCACCGTCACCGATGCGGGCGGGCTTGTCGCCACCCGCAGCGTGACCATCACCGTCACCGATGTGAACGAGGCCCCGGCGGCGCCGGTGGTCTCGGGCAGCACGGTGGCCGAGAATGCGGCCGGGGCCGTGATCGGCACGGTGACGGCGACCGACCCCGACGGCGATGCGCTGAGCTATGCGGTCGACGATGCGCGGTTTGAGATCGTCGACGGCCAGTTGAAGCTGAAGGACGGCATCGCGCTCGATCACGAGGCCGAACCCTCGGTGACGCTGGTGCTGACCGCAACCGACGGTGACGGCCTTGCCACCACCAGCCTGATCACCCTCACCGTGACCAATGTCAACGAGGCGCCGACCGCGCCTGCGGTTGCGGGGGATGCGGTGCAGGGCGGCGAGGCCGGTGCGGTGGTCGGCCGGGTGACGGCCGGCGATCCCGACCAGGGCGACGCGCTGACCTATACGGTGGACGACGCCCGCTTCGAGGTCGTGGACGGCGTGCTGAAGCTGAAGGACGGCGTCACCCTCGACGCCGGCGATACGACGAGCGTCGATCTGGTGGTGACGGTTACCGACCGCGGCGGGCTTTCGGCCGCCACGGCGATCACCGTCACCGTGCGGGCCGATGCCACCCCGCCGGTGCCGGTCCTGGCCGATGGCCGGGTCGACGAGAACACCCAGGGCGGCATCGTCGGCGCGGTGGGCTTCCTGGAAGATGTCGATCCGGGGGTCGAGGTCACGCTGTCGGTGAACGACGCCCGGTTCGAGATCGTCGAGATCGACGGCCAGGCGGTGCTGAAGCTGAAGGACGGCGTCTCCCTCGACCACGAGGCGGCCGACCGGATCACGCTGGTGATCACGGCGACCACCATCGAGGGCAGCCGCAGTGCCGCGGTGGTGATCGCGGTCGGCGACGTGAACGAGGCGCCGGCGGTGCCGGTGATCGACAACCGCACCGTCGCCGAGAACGCGCCGGGGGCGGTGGTCGGCACCATCACCGTCAGCGACCCGGATGCGGCGGCGAGCGATTTCGGCAGCCTGGAGGTCTCGGTCGACGATGCCCGCTTCGAGGTGGTGGAACGTGACGGCGCGCTGGTTCTGAAGCTGAAGGATGGCGTGTCGCTCGACCACGAGACCGGGCTTGGGGTGACGCTGACGCTCACCGTCACCGATGGCGGCGGTCTCTCCACCAGCCGGACGGTCGAGATCCTGGTCACCGACGTGCCCGAGGCGCCGACGGCGCCGGTGCTGGATGGCGCGACCGTGGCCGAGAATGCCGCCGGTGCGGTGATCGGCACGGTTACGGCCGGGGATCCGGATGTGGGCGAGGCGCCGGTCATCACCGTCGACGATGCCCGCTTCGAGATCGTCGACGGCCAGCTGAAGCTGAAGGACGGCCTTGCGCTCGATCACGAGGGCGAGCCGACCGTGACGCTGGTGCTGACCGCAACCGACGCCACCGGCCTTGCCACCAGCACGACCGTGGTGATCACGGTCGGCGACGTGAACGAGGCGCCCTCGGCGCCGGTGCTGCTCGACGATCGGGTCGGTGAGAACGAGCCCGGCGGCGTGGTCGGCGGCATCTCGGTCGACGATCCCGATCTGGGCGACACCGTCACCGTCACGGTCGACGATGCCCGCTTCGAGGTAGTCGAGGTCGACGGCGCGCTGGTCCTGAAACTGAAGGACGGCGTGGCGCTGGACTACGAGACCGACGGCACCATCGATCTTGTCCTCACCGCCACCGATGCGGGCGGGCTGACCGCAAGCCGCAGCGTGACCATCACGGTCGGCGACGTGGACGAGAGCCCGAGCGCGCCGGTGCTGGATGGCGGCAGCGTGGCCGAGAACGCGGCCGGCGGCATCATCGGCCAGGTCTCGGTCGACGATACCGGCGTGCCCGGCGAGGTCACCTGGACGGTCGACGACGATCGCTTCGAGATCGTCGAGGTGGATGGTGTCCGGACGCTGAAGCTGAAGGACGGCGTGTCTCTCGACCACGAGGCCGAGGGCTCGGTGCGGCTGGTGATCAGCGTCACCAATGCCGGCGGTATCACCGCCCGCAGCGTGGTCGACATCGCGGTCACCGACGTCAACGAGGCACCGGTTCTGGCCGAACCCGGTACCGTCCGGATCCTTGCCACCGGCCAGGTGGTGATCGACGGGTCGGTGCTGGAGGCGACGGATCCGGATGGCGATGCGCTGGTCTTCCGCTTCGACGGCGAGACCCGCTACGGCACTTTCTATCTGAACGGCGTGGCGCAGAGTGCGGGCTTCACGGTGTCGGCCGCCGACATCGCCGCGGGCCGGCTGGTCTATCGACCGAGTGTCGACACCGCCGCGGCCGGTGCGCCCGGCCGGCCGGACTTCGTCGAGACGGTGACCGTGACGGCAGGCGACGGCGCGCTGGAGAGCGCATCGGTCACCCTGACCGTCGCGATCGAGCCGATCCCGATCGACGTCCTGCCGGAAGAGAACGAGGTGCCGGTTGCGGTGGTCATCCCGATCCCGCCGGACGTCACCCTGGCCGACTCGTCCTTCGGCCGCATCGAGCTGGTGTTGCGCGATCGCTTCTATGAAACCGCGATCGTCGAATATGCCCGCGAGGCCCATCGTGCCGCTTCGGGCTTCGAGCGCGAGCGGATCCTGGGCGACTACACCGCGCTGATGGCCCGCAGCCTGATCTCGGATCTCGCCATCGACACCACCTTCGACAGCGAACTGGTCACCACCTTCTTCGGTGATCTGCTGCGGCGGGTGGATGCCATCGCGGCGACCGGCGTGTCGGTCGACAGGGTGGTGGTCAATGTGGTGCGCGAGGGTGAGCCGGTGCCGGCCGAGGCCGGTCCGCCGGTCGTCTTCCCGGCCGAGGCGCTGCCGCAGCCGCCGGCACCCGCCGGCGATGGCGAAGGCCAGCAGGGCGATGCCCCTGAGGGCCAGACCTCCGAGGAGAATGGCCAGCAGGGGGCGGATCTTCGCGGCCAGACCGCGGACGATACGCTGGCCTGGATCGAACCCGATCTGGTGCTGCTGGCCCGGCTGATCGATGGTGACGACGCCGCGACCGATGCGGTCTTGGCGGAGGCCGGCTTCTCTGCCAGCCTGCGCCAGGCTGCAACCAGCTTCGACCGCGAGGTCGAGGCCCTGGCCGGGGCACTGGGACAGGGGCCTGCGGTGAGGGTGGCGCGTGGCTGACAGGACGACTGCGACGGCGGGCTGCGACCGGCCCGCCGGCCATTTCGGGACGGTATCGACGATCATGACGCGCGGCAGAACGACCGCGGACAGACGGGGTGAGCATATGCGGGGGCAGGCAGCAATGAACGGGATCGGGCGGCACGGCCGCAAGGCGGTGGCGGGCGTGCTGGCCGCGGCGCTGCTCGCGGGGTGCACCGTGACGCCGGAGCCGATCGCGCCGGAGATGACCCAGGCGCGGATTTCGGCCGATCTTGCGCGGATGTTCTCGAACCAGGAGCCGGTGAGCGGCCGGTTGAGCCTGCACGAGGCCATGGCGCGGGCCATCCTCTACAATCTGGACGGCCGGCTCCGCACCATGGAACAGGCGCTGAGCCAGCGGCAGCTGGATCTGTCGCGCTGGGACATGCTGCCCTCGCTGGCCGCCTCGGCGGGCTTCGTCGGGCGTGACAACGTTTCGGCGTCGAGCAGCGAGAACGTCGCGACCGGCACCGAATCGCTGGTGCCCTCGACCTCGACCGAGCGCAACCGCCGGGTCGCCGACCTCAATATGTCGTGGAACATCCTCGATTTCGGCGTCTCTTACGTCACCGCCCAGCAGAATGCCGACCGGTCGCTGATCGCCGCCGAACAGCGCCGCCGGGTGGTGCATACCATCATCCAGGACGTCCGTTCGGCCTATTGGCGGGCGGTGGCGGCGGAGCGGGTGCTGTCGCGCATCGACCCGCTGATGACCCGGATCGAGAGTGCGCTCGCCTCGTCGGCCCAGATCGAGCGCCAGCAGCTGAGGGCGCCGACCGAGGCGCTGACCTATCGCCGCGGCCTGCTGGATGCCCTGCGCCAGCTTCAGGCGCAGAAGCGCGAACTGCGTCTGGCCAAGACCGAGCTGGCGGCGCTGATCAATCTGCGCCCGGGCGAGGACTTCACGCTGGAGGCGCCCGAGACCCAGGCCGCCCTGCCGCCGGTGACCTCGTCGGCCGAAGACCTGGAAGTGCTGGCCCTGGCCAACCGGCCCGAGGTGCGCGAGCTGGACTATCAGACCCGCATCTCGCAGAAGGAAACCCGCAAGGCGCTGCTGCGGCTGCTGCCGGGCATCGAGCTCGATCTCGGCGCCCATTACGACAGCAACAAGTATCTGGTGAACAACGACTGGGCCGATTACGGCGTCAAGGTCACCTGGAACCTGCTCAACATCCTGCGCATCCCCGGCGCCATGGCGGTCGCCGAGGCGAACGAAGAGGTGGTCGACGCCCGGCGCATGGCGATCAGCATGGCGGTGCTGGCCCAGGTGCATGTCGCCCAGACCAATTACGACGAGGCGCGGATCCAGTATCAGACCGCCCGCGAACTGGCCGATCTGGATGCCCGCATCCTGGACCAGGCCAAGGCCGCGGCCGGTACCAGCATGGGCGAACTGCAGGTCATCCAGACCGAGCTTGCCTCGGTGCAGAGCCAGCTGCGCCGCGATCTGGCCTTTGCCGACGCCAACAACGCCTTTGGGCGCCTGTTCCTGTCGATCGGCGCCGACCCGCTGCCCGAGGCGCTGGAGGCGCCCACGGTCGCGACGCTGACCCAGGCGATCGACCGGACCGAGACCAACTGGCGCGAGGGCCGGCCGACTTTTGCGCCCGTGCCGCCGGCAGTGGACAAGCCGAAGCTCGCTTCCGCCGACTGATCACCGTCGTCGGATCGAACCATCCGATCCAAACGGAAACCGCCGGCATCCTGGGGGAAGGATGCCGGCGGTTTTGCGTTCCGGTGCCGGGCATTGGCCGCGCGGAGGGAGAACGCGGCGGTGCGGCAGCCGGAACGCTGCAGGCCGTGGCCGGATCACCGGTCGGTGGATCACCGGTCGGGCAGGGAGGGGCTCGGGGGAGAGCGTCGGGCCTGCCCGGGGGAGGTACCGGGGATCGATATCCGGCCACCGCCTGAGCGGGGGCTGCGGAAGGGTGGGGGGGATCAGGCCGCCATGGCGGTGATCGCCCGGGCGATGTTGTCGGGGCCGACCCGATAGGCGGCTTCAAGCGGCGCCGAATAGCCGACCGGGATGCGGGGTGCGCCCAGGCGGACCGGTTTCGCCTCCAGCCGGTCGCCCAGCGCCTCGGTGACGGTGGCGACGATCTCGGCTCCGAAGCCGGCATCGCGCACGGCCTCCTGCGCCACGATCAGCCGGCGGGTACGGGCCACCGATGACAGCACGCAATCGGCATCCCAGGGCCAGAGGCTGCGCAGATCGATCACCTCGGCCTCGACGCCCTCCAGCGCCGCCAGGCGGGCCGCTTCAAGTGCTTCATGCACCGCTGCCGACCAGGCGACGATGGTGACGTCGCGGCCGGGGCGCCGGATCGCCGCCCGTCCGAGTTCCGCCGGGGCGTCGCTTTCGGGCGCCGCCCCCGACAGCGGCCAGAGCGCCTTGTGCTCCAGATGCACCACCGGGTCGTCGCAGCGGATCGCCGCCTTGAGCAGGGCATAGGCATCGGCCGGGGTGGCGGGTGCCGTCACCACCAGGCCCGGGATATGCACCCACCAGCTTTCCAGCGACTGCGAATGCTGGGCGCCCGAGGATCGCCAGACGCCGATCGGCTGGCGGACAACCAGCGGCACCCGGCCCTGGCCGCCGAACATGAAGCGGTTCTTGGCCGCCTGATTGACCAGCTCGTCGACCGCGCAGAGGGCGAAATCCGAGAAGCGCATCTCGACCACGGGCCGGCTGCCGACCAGGGCGGCCCCGACTGCAGCGCCCATGATCGTCGCTTCCGAGATCGGCGTGTCGACCACCCGGGTCTCGCCGAAGCGGGCCTGCAGGCCGTCATACTGCCTGAACACGCCGCCGCGGCCCAGATCCTCGCCCAGCGCCCAGACCCTGGGGTCGCGCTCCAGCTCTTCCGCCAGCGCCCGGCGGGCGCCCTCGATATAGGTGAAGCCGCTCATGCCAGATGCTCCGCCGGAAGGGTGTGGGCAAGGCCGCGTTCGGCCCCGGCGACCGGGCGGCCGACATCCTGGACGTCGTCGAAGGCGGCAGCGGTTTCGGGGAAGGGGGCGGCGAGGGCGGCTGCGACCACATCGGCGATGCGCCGCGTTTCGGCCGCCTCGATGGCCGCGATCTCGTCCTCGTCCAGGCCCAGCGCCTTCAGCTCGGCGGCATTGCGGGCGATGGGATCGTCTTCCCACCGTGCCGCCACCTCTTCCGCCGGGCGATAGGGGGCGGGGTCGGTGACGGTATGGCCCTTCAGCCGGTAGGTGCGGGCATGCAGCAGCCGCGGCCCGCCGCCGGCGCGGATATCGGCAATCAGCCGGCCGGCGGTTTCATCCACGGCCTCGACATCATTGCCGTCGATGCTGACGGCCGGCACGCCCAGCGCCTCGGCCCGGGCGGCGATGCCGGGGCCGGCGCTCATGGTCGCGGTGCGGGTCGTGGCCGACCAGTTGTTGTCCTCGCAGACGAACAGGACCGGCAGGCGAAACACCGCCGCCCAGTTGAGCGATTCCAGGAACGGTCCGCGATTGGCCGCGCCGTCGCCGAAATAGCAGACCGCGATGGCGTTGCGGCCCAGCAGGCGCAGCCCCTGCGCCGCGCCCACGGCGATCGGCAGGCCGGCCCCGACCACGCCATTGGCCCCCAGCATGCCGACATCGAAATCGGCGATGTGCATGGAACCGCCCTTGCCGGCGCAGGAACCGCCCGCCCGGCCATAGAGTTCCAGCATCATGCCGTGAAGATCGGCGCCCTTGGCGATGCTGTGGCCATGGCCGCGATGGGTGGATGCGATCACATCCGCCTTGATCAGATGGGCGGAAACGCCCGCGG
Source organism: Tistrella mobilis (assembly GCF_039634785.1). Classification (NCBI taxonomy): domain Bacteria; kingdom Pseudomonadati; phylum Pseudomonadota; class Alphaproteobacteria; order Geminicoccales; family Geminicoccaceae; genus Tistrella; species Tistrella mobilis. The sequence goes on from NZ_JBBIAB010000026.1 coordinate 44,583, forward strand.
CCACGGCTTCCTGGCCGATGGACATGTGCACGGCACCCGCCACATGGCCGTCGGCGAGCCCCGCTTCGGCGGCCCGTTCGAAGGCGCGGATGCGCCACATCATGGCGTGATGGTCAACAAGGCGCCGACGCCTGCCGTTGTCTGCGGCAGGCGGCGCCGATACGGGATCGGTCGTCACCGGATTTCCTCCCCGGAAGCGCCCTTGGCCCGCGTCTCGGGCGACGCAGGCCGGGCAGCATGTTCTGCTCGTTATCCAGGCCGCAGGCTGTTCGCCCGCGTTTTGAGCGTGTGCCGGCGTTGCTCCCGGCGGGGTCCTTCATGTGGACGTCGCGTTTCGGTCCATCATGTGGATTGGCTTTTCGCTCAAGACCAAGCTACAAATCATCTGTTACGTTGTCAAATCGACGTAACAGAGACATCATTCGACAAGAGGATCGGCAAGACGTCCACATAATGGACCATCGTGGACGACTTGGCGCACCCTCGCGACCTTCCCCGTGAGCAGCCCGTTCGAAGGCAGCCCGGAGACCACCGGAGGAAACGTGTCACCATGCCCGAGACCCTGACGGGCGGACCCGCCCGTGGTGCCGCCCCCGCCCGCCGTGGACCCGCGGTCCCCGCCGCGGCACCTGCCGCCCCCACCGGAACCCAGTCGGTGGAACGTGCGATCAGCCTGTTGCGCATCCTGGCCCGGCGCGATGCCGGCGGGGCGCGACTGGTCGACGTGGTCGCCGACAGCGGCCTGAACAAGCCGACCGTGCGCCGCCTGCTGCTGGTGCTGATGCGCGAAGGCCTGGTCGACCAGGACCCGGGCAGCCGCCGCTATCATCTGGGGGTGGAGACCTTTGCGCTGGGCTCGGTTGCGGCCGAACGCTTCGGCATCCGCAAGATCGCGGCCCCGGCGGTGCTGCGCATCGCCGAAGCCTCGGGCGATACGGCCTATCTCTCGGTCCGATCAGGCTTCGATGCGATCTGCGTGGAGCGGCAGGAAGGCGCCTTCCCGATCCGCACGCTGACGCTTGCGGTGGGCGACCGGCGGCCGCTGGGCGTGGGCGCCGGCAGCCTGGCGCTGCTCGCCTTCCAGCCCGATCTGAACGAGGTCCGCTCGATCATCGACGTGAATGCCGGGCGGGTGAATTCCTACGCGCCGCGCTTCGAACCCCAGCGCCTGCTGGCCCTGGTCGACCAGACCCGCAGCCAGGGCTATGCCTTCAATGACGGGCTGATCGTGGCGGGAATGAGCGCCGTGGCCGTGCCGATCCTGAACCGGCGCGGGGAGCCCGAGGCGGCGTTGAGCATCGCCGCGATCGACAGCCGGATGACGCCCGAGCGCCGCGCCCAGCTGGTCGCCCTGCTGCAGCGGGAGCGGGAGCGGATCGAACAGCAGCTGGGCCGCACCCAGTCGCCGGGGGCGCGGGATCTGGCGCTTCGGGCGCGGAACCGCATGCGGGCCTGATCGGGTGACGCCTGCGCGGGTGGGGCCTGATCGGGTGGCCTTGACCGGCGCGCGGGCCTGGGCTGCATCAGGAACGTTAGTGACCTAATGGAATGATTTGCTAGGCTAACGGTCTCGTTCGTTCCGTGAGGCCCTGCAGGTCATGCTGCCCGTCATCGATCCGGTCAATGCCACCGTTCCCGTTCCCACCACCGGCCCGGACGCGCCGCCCAGGGCGCGCCTGGGCTGGACCGTCGCGCGGCTGGCGCGCAGCTGGCGGGCGCTGCTCGACCAGCGTCTGGCACCGCATAATCTGACCCAGTCGCGCTGGCGGGTGATGAATGTGGTGGCGACCGAGCCCCGCGCCCTGACCCAGCGGGAACTGGCCGAGCGCCTGGCGATCGAGGCGCCGACCCTGGTGCGGCTGCTGGACCGGCTGGAGGCGGACGGGCTGGTGACGCGCTGCGCCGACCCCGACGACCGCCGGCGCAAGGTGATCCGGTTGGGGCCGAATGCTGCCCCGGCCACCCGGACGATCAGCCAGGCGATCACCGAGGTGCGCGACGATCTGCTGGGCGACATGCCCGAAGAGCGCATCGTCGAGGCGCTGGCCCTTCTCGACATGATCCAGGCCCGCACCGACCGCCTGCTGTCGGGGGCCACGGCCGCCGATGACGATCAGGGAGGCGCCCGGTGACGGCCCCCCGCGACGGATCCGACGACGAGACGCGGCTGCCCGAACCCGCCGTGACCGCAGGCCCCGCGATCACGGCGACCGAACGCCGGCTCGCCATCGCGGCGCTGATGTGCGGCACCATCGCCACCGTGCTCTCGGCCACGCTGATCAATGTGGCGCTCGCCACCTTCATGGCCGATATGGGCGTCGGCCATACGGTCGCCCAGGGCCTCTCCACCGGCTTTCTGGCCGCCAACACCATCGCCATGCCCGTGGCGCCCTGGATGATGGGGCGGCTGGGCTTTCGCAAGCTCTACATCCTGGCGATCGCGGTCTTCGTGGCCGCGGCGCTGCTGGGCGGCTTCGCGCCCGGCGCCCATGCCGCCATCGCCGCCCGGGTCATCCAGGGGGCGGCGGCGGGCATGATCCAGCCGCTGGCCATGGTGGTGATTTTCCGCATGTACCCGCCCGACAAGCGCGGTGCCGCCATGGGGCTCTACGGCCTGGGCGTGGTGCTGGCGCCGGCGCTGGCGCCCAGCCTGGGCGGTGCGCTGGTCGAATTCGCCGGCTGGCGGTCGGTGTTCTTCGTGGCGATCCCGGTCTGCCTGGTCGGCATGGGGCTGGCCATGAAGGCCCTGCCCGATGCCCGGCCGGCCGGGGCGGGGGGCCGGTTCGACGGGCTTGGCTTCGTGCTGCTTGCAACCGCGCTCGTCTCGCTGATCGGGGTGTTGAGCCTGGGCAAGTCGCAGGGCTGGGTGTCGCTGCCGGTTCTGGGGCTGGTGGTGCTGTGCGTGGCGGCGGCGACGGCCTTCCTCGCCTGGGAAAGGCGGGTGACCCGGCCGCTGATGGATCTGAAGATCTATCGCGCGCCGGGCTTTGCCGCGGCGGCGCTCTGTTCCATGACGCTCGGCCTCGGCCTGTTCGGCTCCACCTATCTGCTGCCGCTGCTGCTGGAAACCGCGCGGGGGATGAGCCCGGCCGAGGTGGGGCTCGCCATGGCCCCCGGCGGCTTCGCCATGGCGGCGATGTTCCCGATCGCCGGGCGCCTGGCCGACCGCATGCCGGCGCGGCCGCAGGTGATGATCGGCCTCGGCTGTTTTGCGCTGCATGCGGTGCTGATCACCTGGGCCGAATTTTCGGCCGGCTTCTGGGTGATCGCCGGCATCATGGCCTTCGGGCGGATGTCGCTGGCCCTGGTGATGCCGGCCCTGTCGGCCGGCGGGCTCAGGCTGCTCGGCGAAAGCCAGGTGGCGCAGGGGGCGGCTGCCCTGAATGTCGGGCGCCAGTTCGGCGGCGCGGTCGGTGTCGCCATCCTGGCGGTGGTGCTGGAAACCGCCGAGGCGGCGCTGCCCGGCCAGACCATGGAGGCCTTCGCGATCACCCTGATGGTGATGGCAGGCTTCGGGCTGACCGCCATGTTCGTGGCCCTGCGCCTGCCCGGCCGGGTATAGGCGGGGCGGCTCGTCTGCAGGGTGTGCGGAAGATGGGCGCATCAACCTTGATATGATAGTGTCGGATGGCTGACCCGGGCGCCCCCGCCGGAGGCCATCCGCCATGCTCGTCCGTCATCTCTCGTATTTCGTGACCCTGGCCGGCGAGAAGCATTTCGCCCGGGCGGCGGCGCGCTGCAACATCACCCAGCCCACGCTCTCGGCCGCGATCCGCAAGCTGGAGCAGGATCTGGAGGTGCGGCTGGTGGTGCGCGGCCACCGCTTCACCGGGCTGACCGCCGAGGGCGAGAAGCTGCTGGTCTGGGCCCGCCAGATCCTGCGCGATTACGACAGCCTGCGCGAGGATCTGGGCGGCGGCAGCGGGCTGACCGGCACGCTCAGACTGGGGGTGATCCCCGCGGCCATGCCCTCGGTGGCGTTTCTGAGCGCACGCTTCATGGCCGCCCATCCCGCCGCCCGCATCGCCATTCAGTCGCTCACCTCCCGCGCTATCCAGCGCGGGCTCGACGCCTTCGAGCTGGATGGCGGCCTGACCTATCTTGAGAACGAGCCGCCGGAACATGTCCGGCTGCTGCCGCTATATCAGGAGCGCTATGTCTTCGTGACCGGCCCCGATCATCCCTTCGCGGGCCGCGACCGGCTGGGCTGGGCCGAGGCCTTCACCCAGACGCTGTGCCTGCTCAGCGAGGACATGCAGAACCGCCGGATCCTGAACAAGGTCGCCTCAGGGCTGGGGGTGACGGTCGATGCGCCGGTCGTGAGCAATTCTTTCCTCGGGGTCTGCGCCCATATCCGCCAGGGCGGCTGGTCCAGCATCGTGCCGCATACGTTTCTGCATGTGCTGGGCGCGACGCCCGATCTGGTCTCGATCGATCTGGTCGATCCGGTCCACACCCAGTCGGTGGGGCTGGTGCTGTCGGATCGTGACCCGCCGTCGCCCATGGCTGCGGCCCTGCTCACCTGTCTGCGCGGCGCGGATTTCGAGCGGGATTTCGCCCGGGAAAACGCCCGGGTTGATAGAGGACGGTGATCAAACGTTCATTCGTTTCGATTTGATCCAGGGCGCGGGATGACCCAGCGTTGTTCGACCGGAGGTGAAAGAGGCCGAAAAGGTCACCACCGCCGGGCGGGGAAGCTTTCAGGCAGATCGGTCGGCATGTCGGGGCCGGATGACGGGTCGTGGGCGCGCGCCATCGCGCATCGCCAGCCCGTTTCCCCGCTGTGCCAGGGCAGCCGGGCCCCCCGCAGATCCGCGTCGCTGGGGAGGAATTCGACGCCATGGTCCAGATCGCCGCCACCGACGGCCCGGGCGCCCGCCCCGGGCTGCTCGATCGCGAACGCATCATCGCCCGTCCGGGCTTCAATCGCTGGCTGGTGCCGCCGGCGGCGCTTGCCATCCATCTCTGCATCGGCATGGCCTATGGGTTCAGCGTCTTCTGGCTGCCGCTGTCGCGCGCGATCGGCGTGACCCAGCCGGTCGCCTGCGCCGATCTCACGCTCCTGTCGGCGCTGACCACCACCAGCTGCGACTGGCGGATCAGCGATCTGGTCTGGATCTATACCCTGTTCTTCGTGGTGCTCGGCACCTCGGCCGCGGTGTTCGGCGGCTGGCTGGAACGGGCCGGCCCGCGCAAGGCCGGTGTCGTGGCCGCGATCTGCTGGTGCGGCGGCATGGCGGTGTCGGCGCTGGGCATCGCCAGCCATCAGCTCTGGCTGATGTGGCTGGGCTCGGGCGTGATCGGCGGCGTCGGTCTGGGGCTCGGCTACATCTCGCCGGTCTCCACCCTGATCAAATGGTTCCCCGACCGGCGCGGCATGGCCACCGGCATGGCGATCATGGGCTTCGGCGGCGGTGCGATGATCGGCAGCCCGCTCGCCAACATGATGATGAACCACTTCCGCACGCCTGATTCGGTGGGGGTATGGGAAACCTTCCTGGCGCTGGGCGCGATCTATCTGGTGTTCATGCTGGCCGGCGCCTTCGGCTACCGCGTGCCGCCGGCCGGCTGGCGCCCGGATGGCTGGACGCCGAAACCGGCGTCCAAGGCCATGATCACCCATGGCCATGTCCATCTGCGCGACGCCCATAAGACGCTGCAATTCTGGCTGATCTGGGCGGTGCTGTGCCTGAACGTCTCGGCCAGCATCGGCATCATCGGCGTGGCCGCACCCATGCTGCAGGAAATCTTCGGCGGCGCGCTGGTCGGGGCCCCCGATGTCGGCTTCCTGGAATTCGACGAGCAGCAGAAACTTTCGGCCGCGGCGATCGCCGCCGGCTTCGTGGGGCTGATCTCGCTGTTCAACATCGGCGGCCGCTTCTTCTGGGCCTCATTGTCGGATCATCTGGGCCGCAAGGCCACCTATGCGGTGTTTTTCGTGCTGGGGGCCGGCCTCTATCTGGCGGCGCCGATGCTGGCGGGCAGCCATGCGCTGGCGTTGTTCGTGCTCGCCTTCTGCGTCATCGCTTCGATGTATGGCGGCGGCTTCGCGACCATCCCGGCCTATCTGGCCGACATCTTCGGCACCCAGTTCGTCGGTGCTATCCACGGCCGCCTGCTCACCGCCTGGTCGACCGCGGGCATTCTGGGGCCGCTGGTGGTCGCCTATATGCGCGACGCCCAGATCGCCGCCGGCGTGCCGCGGCCGCAGATCTACGACACGATCATGATCGTGCTGGCGGTGATGCTGGCCGCAGGCTTCCTCTGCAACCTGGCGATCCGGCCCCTGGCCGAGCGCTGGTTCATCGGCAAGGCGGAACTGGCCGAGATCCAGGCGAAGCTCCGCCCGGTGGATGCCGCGCATGAAGGCTCGTTCGGCATCGGCCGTGGCGGCATCGACGCCCGCGCCGCCATCGCCTGGGCCGCCGTCGGTCTGCCGATCCTCTGGGGTGTGTGGATCACCCTCGACAAGGCGCTGGTGCTGTTCCGGTAAGGCTCTCTGCGACGTCTTGTGTTTCATGACCTGGGTCCATACATCGCCAGACCCTGACGTCGCCGCAGAAGATCGTGTATGCGAGGCGCTCTCAGAACGCCTCGCATGCCGGCCAGTGGAATCTCTCGGCGGTTCCGTGCTGGTGGAGATCTTTTATACGGGGCGCGCCCCCGTCGGGGACCGGGGCGTCGATCGCCTCAGGTGATGGCCTCCAGGCCCTTCTTCCTGATTACCGTCAACAGGCGAAGCGCGGGGCCGCCAGGTTTTTTGACGCCACGTTCCCAGTCTGACACGAGATTCCGACTGACATTCAGATAGCGGGCGAACACTGGCTGGGACAAGCGTTCCCGTTCACGGAGTGCTCGTATGTCATCTGGTGACATGCTTTCGACTGGTGTCAGGCATGCATCATCGAAATCACGCATCGTCTTCTTGTCGATGGCGCCAATATCGTGCAGCGCTTCCATCGTCTCGTGGATCGCTGCGAGAGGATCACTGCGATATCTCTTCATCATCGTGTGCGATCTCCAGGAAGTCGCCCCTTCGAACGAGTTCTGTCAGCTCTTTCCCTGTCAGGGCAAGGACGCGACGGGCTGCCTCTTTGAACTGCCGTTCTTCAGACTCAGTCAGATTAGCCAGATCACTCTTGGAAAAGCCGTAAATGAAGAACGCACGATCATGATGCCTGAAGAATATGATCGTCCGATAACCTCCGGATTTCCCCTGGCCGGGGCGCGCAATCCTTTGTTTGATTACCCCGCCACCGAGGTCTGCATCAATCTGGCCGGCGTTGGCCCGCCTTACGGCATCCACCAATGGGGACAGTGGTAGCCGCTGTTTGCGAACGAAGCGGGCAAACCAGGCATTCATGAACAGCCTCAAAGCTTCGCACCCCATTAATATCACACATGGCGTGATACTTTATCAAGCAATGCTGCCCTCTCAATCGCTCCCCGCCACCCAGATCGCAGCCAGGCGTTCCAGGCCGGCCTGGTCCTCGGTGTCGAAGCGGGCGGGGTGGGGGCTGTCCAGGTCGAGCACACCCAGGATCCGGCCGTCGCGGATCAGCGGCACGACGATTTCCGAAGCCGAGGCGGCATCGCAGGCGATATGGCCGGGGAAGGCATGGACGTCTTCGACCAGCTGGGTGCGGGCCTCCGCGACCGCCGTGCCGCAGACGCCGCGGCCGCGGGCGATGCGCACGCAGGCCGGCCGGCCCTGGAAGGGGCCGAGCACCAGCTCGTCCGGGCTTTTCAGGAAGTAGAAGCCGGCCCAGTTCAGGCCGGGCAGCGACATCCAGATCAGGGCCGACATGTTGGCGGCATTGGCCACCGGGTCGCGCTCGCCCGCGATCAGGGCGTCGAGCTGGCGGGCGAGCAGGCGGTACAGCTCGGGCTTGGGGGTCGCGTCGGTATCGATGGGGGCGGCGTCGAACATGGGGGCGCGGGCTCCGGCCGTCAGGCGGTGGGCGGGGTGGCTGTGGCCCCGATCATGCCCAGGCTTTCGGCCGCCGTCACGCTTCGACCGCGGGTGGAGGCGTTGCGGATGCCGCTCGCCATCAGCCGGTCGGCGGCGGCAGCGCCGGTTTCCGCCCCAAGGCCTTCGGCGCCGACATCTAGGCCCAGCCCTTCGCCCAGCCCGGCCAGCGCCTGGACCAGCCGGGCGGTTTCGGCCTCGTCGATGCGCTGGATGAAGCTGCGGTCGATCTTGACCCGGTCGAGCTCCAGATCGCGCAGATGGTAGAGGCTGGAATAGCCGGTGCCGAAATTGGCCAGCGCCACCCGGGCGCCGGCGGATCTGAGATCGCCGACCAGGGTGCGGACGATATCGGGGTCGCCGACCAGCGTGCTCTCGGCGATGTCGAATTCCACCCGGCCGGCCGGCAGCCCGGCCTCGGCCAGGATGCGGATGGCGTCGGCGGTGAAGGTCGGGTCCTTGGCCTGGCCGGGCAGCAGGTCGATCGACAGCATCACGTCCGCCGGCCAGCCGGCGGCGGTACGGGCCGCCTGATCCAGCATCCAGCGGCCCAGGCCGTGGATCAGCCCGGTATCCTCGGCGATCGGCAGGAAGCGCTCGGGCGGGATGTCGCCATGGATGGGGTGGTGCCAGCAGAGCATCGCCTCGAAGCCCGTCACCCGGCCGTTGCCCAGATCGATCGACGGCTGGTAGAGCAGGTCGAGCCCGCCCCTGGCCACGGCCGCCCTGAGGTCGATCTCCAGCGCCTCGCGCACACGGACGGCATCGTCCATCTGGGTTTCGAAAAAGCGGAAGGCGGTGCGGCGCTCGGTCTTGGCGCGGTAGAGCGCCACATCGGCGCGCCGCAATGCCTCCACCGGGTCATCGGCATCCTGGGGCAGAAGTGCGATGCCGATGCCGGTGCCGACATCATGCCGGCCGCGGCCGCTGGCGATCGGGTCGGCGAAGGCGCGGGTCAGGCGCAGCGCCACGCTGGTCGCGGCTTCCGGCCCCATCAGATGCGGGGCGAGCACGGCGAATTCGTCGCCGCCCAGCCGGGCGACCAGGTCGCTGTCGCGCACCGCGCCCATCAGGCGGTTGGCGACCACCATCAGCACCTCGTCGCCGGTGCCGTGGCCATAGACGTCGTTGACCTGTTTGAAGCCGTTCAGGTCCAGCAGGAACAGGCCATGGGTGGCGCCCGCGGCCGGCGGGGCGGCGATCGCGGCCGCGAGGCGCTCCTCGAACCGGCGCCGGTTGGCAAGGCCGGTCAACGGATCCTGATAGGCCAGGCGCCGGGCCTCGGTTTCCGCCGCCCGCCTGCGGGCGATCTCGCGGCTCTGCTCGCGGTACTGGCGCAGCGCCACCCCCAGCATGATCAGGGCCAGCAACACCCCCAGCGCCAGCGCCTCGTCGAGCTCCAGCATCGCGGTCGCCGTGTCGGCGGCATGTTCACTCGCTTCGAACAGGTCGAAGGCAACCGCCACATAGCCGGCCACGACCATGACCACGGCGATGATGCCGGCATCCCTCAGGCAGATGCGCCGGCGAACCAGGCGGCGCAGAATGCGGCGGGGCCGCGACGTCGACATACGGTTGTCCTCCTTCCGATCACCGGGGCAGGCGGTCGTGCATGGCCCGAAATGCGACCGCCGCCCGGATCGTCCGATCCTGGGCGGCGGCGTAAGAGGACGCAAGTGTTTCGACGTGACCTGGCGGATCACATCACATGGAACATGATCACATGGCCTTGTCGTAGACCGCGTGGGTCCAGGCGGCCTCGCCCGGATCCTTGGTGATGACCGGGGCGGATTTGGCCCCCAGCAGCACCTTCACCGTGCGCTGGAAATCCTCGGGCGCCAGATAGCCCATGCCCTTCTTCGAACCGTCGAGCAGCTTGGCCACCTCCTGCATCATCCGGGTCTGATGCTCTTCGGTCTGGGCGCCGGTGGTGTCGTTGTCGAGCACGATCTCCACCGCCTCGTCCTGGTGGGCGGCGGCGTATTCCCAGCCCTTGACGCTGGCCTTCACGAAGCGGCCCAGCTTCTCGACCATCGCCGGATCCTGAAGGCTCTTCTCCAGCGTGTAGAGGCCGTCTTCCAGCGTGGCGACGCCCTGATCCTGATACTTGAAGGTGATCAGCTCGTCGGCCGGCATGCCGGCATCCAGGATCTGCCAGTATTCGTTATAGGTCATGGTCGACACGCACGAGGCCTGCTTCTGCAGGATCGGGTCGACGTTGAACCCCTGCTTCAGCACGGTGATGTCGGCATCCGGGCCTTCGGTCTTGTAGCCCAGCGTCGACATCCACGACAGGAAGGGATACTCGTTGCCGCCGAACCAGACGCCCAGGGTATGGCCCTTGAAATCGGCCGGGGTCTTGATGCCGCTGTCCTTGCGGCAGGTCAGCATCATGCCCGACTGCTGGAAGATCTGGGCGATGTTGACCAGCGGCACGCCCTTTTCACGCGTGGCCAGCGCCGAAGGCATCCAGTCGACCACGACATCGGCGCCGCCGCCGGCGATCACCTGCGACGGGTTGATGTCGGGACCGCCGGCCTTGATGGTCACGTCGAGCCCGGCTTCGTCGTAGAAGCCCTTTTCCTTCGCCACGTAATAGCCGGCGAACTGCGCCTGGGTGACCCATTTCAGCTGCAGGGTCAGCGCATCGGCGGCAAGGCCGGGGCCCGTCGCGGCCAGTGCCAGGGCAATCCCGGCGACCGAACCGGTCAGGAGGGTCTTGAGCGTCCTCATTCTCGTCTCCCTCGTCATCATCTGTCCCGGACCGGCCGCCGGCGGGGTTTGCCCCCGTTGTGGGGCGGCGGCGGATCGCGGGGTCTCCCCTCAAAATCATCCACGGGCGGGCCGAAGCCTCCGATGGTCCCGCCCGGGACGCCGTCTCCGCATCAGCTGGCCGGGCGCCGTCAGCGCCCGCGCATCGCGGGATGCCAGAAGGTCACGCGCCGCTCGATGAACGACAGCGCGGCATAGGTGCCGGAGCCGGCAATGGCGGCTACCAGGATCGTCGCCCAGACCACGTCGACATTCATCCGCGCGACCTCGGTGCTGATCCTGAAGCCCATGCCGACCACGGGCGTGCCGAAGAATTCCGCCACGATGGCCGCGATCAGGGCCAGCGTCGCACTGATTTTCAGCCCGTTGAACAGGAAGGGCAATGCGTTCGGCAACCGGGCGACCAGAAGCGTGGTGGCATGGGATGCGGCATAGGATCGCATCAGGTCCAGTTCCTGCCGCGAGGTGGCGGAAAGCCCCGCCAGCGTGTTCACCAGCATCGGGAACAGCGTGGTCACCACCACCACCGCCGCCTTGGACGGCCAGTCGAAGCCGAACCACATCACCATGATCGGTGCGACGCCCACGATGGGGGCGGCGCTCATCAGATTGGCGACCGGCAGCAGGCCGCGGCGCAGGAAGGCGACGCGATCGGCCGCCACACCCAGCAGGATGCCGGCGGTGCAGCCGATCAGATAGCCGCGCAGCGCCCCCTTCCACACGGTCTGCACGAAATCCTGCCACAGTACCGGCAGGTTGGCGGCAAAGGCGGCGCCGATCGCCGATGGCGGCGGCAGCAGCACCGCCGGCACGCCGAAGCCCAGGCAGCCGCCCTCCCAGGCATAGAGCAGCGTCAGGCCCAGGGCGGCCGGCGGCAGCAGCCGCACCGGCAGCGAGGTCTCGGGCAGGCGCGCGACCAGGGCGATGCCGCGAAAGGCCGCGGCCATCGCAGCGAGCCCGGCAAGGGTGTAGCCCGCACCGCCTTCGCCGAAGCCGACCGTGCCGCTGCGCAGCGCCACGAGCGTGGCGATGGCGGTGAGGGCCGCCCCTGCCAGCACCAGCGGCCCGCGCATGCCGCTTCGCCGGGGCCGAAGCCCCGCCAGCGCAAAAAGCAGGATGCCGGCGATCATCAGCAGAACGGTCAGATCGGCATTGCCGATCCAGGTGCCGCCCGTGGTGGACAGGGGCAGCAGCAGGGCGACGAGCCCCATCAGGCCCCAGACGGCATCCAGACCGCGGGAGACGGGCTGGAGAGGGGCAGAGGGTGCGGTGGATGCCGTGGTCATCGCGCACCTCCGCTCTGGCGGACCACGATCCGCTCGGCCAGCGCCACCGCCTGGACCAGCAGGGCCGAAAGCAGCGAAGCCACGATCAGCGCCGCCCAGATCTGGGTGGTCTGGCCGTAATAGGATCCGGCGAGCAGCCGGGTGCCGAGCCCGGCCTGGCCGCCGGTCGGCAGCTCGCCCACGATCGCCCCCACGAGTGCGGCGGCGATCGCCACCTTCAGGCTGGCGAAGAGATAGGGCAGGGCGGCCGGCAGACGCAGCTTCAGGAAGACCTGCAGCGGCGTCGCGTTATAGGAATGCATCAGATCCATATGCAGCGGATCGGCGGAGCGCAGCCCCTTGGTCATGCCGATCGCGACCGGGAAGAAGCACAGATACATCGAGATCACCGCCTTGGGCAGCAGGCCGGTGAAGCCCAGATTGCCCAGCACCACCACCACCATCGGCGCGATCGCCAGGATCGGCACCGTCTGCGAGGCGACGATCCAGGGCAGCACGCCGCGTTCCAGCGGCCTGAGTGCGGCCATGCCGACCGCAAGGCCCAGGCCCAGAAGAGAGCCCAGCACGAAGCCGGCCAGGGTCGATTGCGCGGTCGCGATCACATGGGTGATCAGGTTGCGGACATTGCCGACCGGCCGCTCGGTCGACGAGGTGACGATCTCCACCACCACCTGATCGGGTGTGGGCAGAACCGGCCGCCGCTGGGTGAAAGCCTCGGTCATCAGCTGGGAAAAGCCGGGCTCGGTGATGCCCTTGCGGGCCAGCTGTTCCGCCGCCTGGGGGGTGTTGAGCAGATAGGCCGCGGCATACCAGATCACGATCACCAGAAGGGCGACCGTCGTCACCGGCAGGATGTCGGCGCCTCTTTCGGCCAGCGCGCGGCCCAGGCGGCCGGAGCGCGGGGCAGGCCCGGCTGCAAGCTCAGTCATAGGAATGGCCCTTGGCGAGGCCCGCCCTGACCAGGGCCGCGACCCGCTGGAATTCGGCGCTCTCGCGCATCTCCAGCGTGCGCTCCGCCGGCAGGTCGCAGACGATCTCTTCCAGGATCCGGCCCGGGCGCGGGCTCATCACGATGATCCGGTTCGACAGGAACACCGCTTCGGAAATCGAATGGGTCACGAAGACGCAGGTCAGCCCGGTCTGCCGCCAGAGCGCATTCAGCGCCAGGTTCAGATGGTCGCGGGTGATCTCGTCGAGCGCACCGAAGGGTTCGTCCATCAGCAGCAGTTCGGGCGCGAAGGACAGTGCGCGGGCGATGGATGCCCGCTGTTGCATGCCGCCCGACAGCTGCCAGGGGTATTTGCGGGCGAAACCGTCCAGCCCCACCAGGGCCAGCTTTTCGCGCGCGATCGCCTGGCGCTCGGCCTTGGGGCGGCCTGAAAGCTCCAGCGGCAGCATGACGTTGCGTTCCACATTGCGCCAGGGCATCAGCGCCGGCGCCTGGAAGACATAGCCATAGGCATGGGCGCGGCGCGCCTCGTCGGGCGTGCGGCCGGTGACGGTGATGCTGCCGCCGGTCGGCTGCTCCAGGTCGGCGATCACCCTGAGCAGCGTGGTCTTGCCGCAGCCCGACGGGCCGATCAGCGACACGAAATCCCCCGGGCGAATGTCGATATCGACGTCGCTGAGTGCATGAACCGGCTGATCGGCGGTCTGGTAGACCAGCGACAATCCGCGTGCGGACACCGCCGCCATCCCCGTCTTCCCCGTCATCCCGGCACTCCGTCCCCCCCGTTTCCCGGTCGGTTTGGTCATCGGCGGTCCACCCTTCGCGGGTGCCGACCGGTGCGCGCGCCTGTCATCGCGCGTCCTGTCGATGGTCATCGGTCCTGCCATGCGTCTCGGCCTCACGAGCTGGCCCGCGGCGATGTCGGCACCGGTCTCCCTCCGCTGCCGCCCGCCACTCTTTGTCTCTGCTGGTGCAATCCCCGGGCCAAGGGCGCACCTTATTTTACGATCGGGGTTCAACCCATTGTCCGCAAGAGGTTTTTGCCTGACCGATCGGATAGGTTTCGGCGGATTTTCCCCAGAAGAACAGTCACGGCCGTGCAGGCACGGTCGCGGATGGTTTGCGTAAACTTTGGACAATTCGCCGGCCATGCATAATTGTTGTGCACGTATCCTGGCCGGCCGATCGATCCTCCCGTTTCGGATCGTAACCCGCGCGTCGCGGGGAGGCGAGGGGGAAGCCGGATGTCGCGGGTTGAACCCCGCCCTCCGGAACAGCTTGCGCGAAACGAAGGGGGCCGCACCGACGATCGTCGGTGCGGCCCCCGGCTTGCCATCAGGGATGGCCGGCAGTGCGGACGGGAGGGATCAATGCATGGCGCTGGTCTGATCGAGATCGAGATCGTCATCCCCCGCTTCGGCACCCTCGGCTGCGGCAGCGCTGCTCAAGGCGGCGATCAGGTCGGTGATCGCCCGGCGCGCGGTGGCATCCGAAATCGAGGCGAGCCGGGTGCTGGCCTCGATCATGCCGCGGCTGATCCGGTTGCGGCGGAGCACCTTGGGTCCGTCGTCCAGCCGGTCGAGCAGCGCCGAGGGCGGGACATCCAGGATTCCGGCCAGACGATAGAGCGCACAGGCGCTGATCCGGTTCTGCCCCTTTTCGTATTTCTGCAGCTGCTGGAAGCTGATGCCCAGCTGGGTGGAGCAGGCTTCCTGACTGAGGCCGCGTGCCAGCCTGAGCGTCCGGATCCGCCGGCCGATGGCGCGGTTGATCTCGGTTTCGATGTCGCGCCGGTTCGTGCCCGGGGCGGTTTCGGGTGCAGCGGGGTCTGGCATGGCCGATGCCGGCGTAACGGCACCGGGCGGGGCGGTTGTCGGGTGACCGGGGGCGCAATGAGCGGAACGAAGGTCCGGCGCGGCGGCCGCCCCACCGGGCGACCGGCCGCCCGCAGGCGGGGTGATGTGATGACGCATCTTCGACGACCTCGTCTTGGCGACTGGTTTCGGCGTGATCCTGTGCATCCGCGTGAGTGGGCTGCGGCAGCTTTCAGGTTCTTATCCGGCAACTCATCCGGCGGATGGCCTCTTCTCGGGCTTCAAACGTCATGATAGTGCAATGGCGGCAAAAATCCCGCATTTTCGTCGGGATTGGCGCGTTATACGCTTATTTAATACACGTATTTAACGTTTTAGGTGGTAAACGCGTTGCGTGTTGCACCACCTGATCACTTCCTGTTGCAGGCGTGGGAAAGGTCGGCGAGGGTGCAGACGATGGGCGGCATGATCCGGCCCGATGGCGGCAAGGGGGCGTCGGCAAGGTGTCCTATATCGTCGAAGCGACACTCGATGGTCTTGACCAGCGGCTGATGCCGGTGCTGGCTATCTGGCAACGGGCGATCGCGGCCGGACGGCCCCTTCGGCGGCGGGATCTGGATCCACTCGCCTTTCCTCATCTGCTGGCCACCAGCTATCTGATCGATGTGGTTCCACAGGAGCAGGACGGCGCCGAAGGCCACCCCGCGATCCGCTATCGCTACCGGCTGATCGGCTCCACGATCGTCGAGCGGCTGGGCCGCGACCGGACCGGATGGTGGTTGGACGAGGTCTACCCGCCCGAGACCTTCCGGATGGTGGCGGGCAGTTTCGATGAGGTCCTCCGCCGTCGTGCGCCGGTGCGGTCGCATGGCGACACGGGCTTTGCCAATTCGCGGGCGCATTATCTGTTCGACGCGCTGGAACTGCCGCTGGTAGGGGACGGCATGGACGACCCCGACCGGATCACCGCCATTTTCGGGGTGCTGTGTCTGACCCTGTGGCCGGCGATTGAACCCTGACGGGGTGCCGGCGGATGAACCGCTCAGGCCCGCCGCCGGTTCGCCAGCGGTGCTGCCGGCAGATGGCCGTCGACATAGCTGCAGAAGGCGTTGCCGTCCATCGCGCGCGCATAGAGCCAGCCCTGGCCGTAGGTGACGCCGCGGGCGATCAGATAATCCGCCTGGGCCTGATGTTCGACGCCTTCCGCCGCGACATCCAGGCCGAGTGTCGCCGCCAGCGACAGGATATGGCCCATCACGTCGTCGGCGGCAGACCCGCTGCCGATGCCGTCGACGAAGGTCTTGTCGAGCTTCAGCCCGTCCACCGGCAGGGTGGCAAGATAGGCGAGGCTGGAATAGCCGGTGCCGAAATCGTCGATGGTCAGCCGGTAGCCGGCATCGCGGAAGCTGCGCATGGAGCTTTGGGCGCGTCTGGCATCGATCAGGGTGCGTTCCGTCGCCTCCAGCACGATCTGGGCGGCCGCCACGCCGTGGGTCTTGCGCAGCCGGTCGAGCCGGCCGCGGACCCGGTCGCTTTCCACATCCGAAGCCGACAGGTTGATCGCGATCCAGACCGAGGGGCGCGCCGCCAGAAATTTGCCGAGATCGGCGAAGACGTGCTCGATGATCTCGTCGGTCAGCCGCTCGATCAGCCCTTCGGCCTCGGCAACCGGAATGAAGCGGTCGGGCGAGATCATGCTGCCGTCGCGCTGCTGCCAGCGGACCAGCGCCTCGCCCCCCAGGCAGGCGCCGTCGGCCAGGCGCACGATCGGCTGATAGACCACCCGGAACTCGCCGCGCGCCAGCCCCCGGCGGATGCGGGCGCCCATGGTGTCGCCGCGCCGGACAAGGGTGATGATCAGCCAGAAGATGATGCCGCCGCTGGCGAGCCCGGGCAGCCCCATCAGCAGGGCCTGTTCCCGCCAGGTTTCGATCACCACGCTGACGGGTTCCGAGGCGAGCGCCATGGCGGAGCCGTCGCGGGCGATGGCCGCCACCACCAGCCGGTCGCCCAGGCGGATGGCCTCTGGTTCGTTCTGGTTGCGGAACCGGTCGACCATATCCGACAGGATGGCGCGTTCGGGGCGGGTACGCACGCCCAGCACCTGGCCGGTGCCGAGGGCGACCATGCTCAAGACGACGCGCGGTTCCGCCAGGACCAGATCATAGATCTGTTCGGTATCCAGAAACACGGCATAGGGGCCGCGGGCGATCACCGTGGTGCGGCTGGCGGCGCGGGCGCTGTCGTCCAGACCGGGGGGCAGGCGGTCATACCAGATCCGCATGTCGCCTACCGACATGTCGGGCAGGGGCAGGGGCATCGGGCTGTCGAGCCGGCCCGCCCCCGTGCAGACCACGCGCCCCTCGTCCACCACCCCCACCTCGCGAACGCCGCGACTGGCGAAGGCGGCAGTGCGAAGGCGCGCAAGGCCCGCGGGCGTACAAGCGTCGGCGACGGGAACGGCCGCCATGGCGGCAAGGGCGCGGGTGGCATCCTCCTGCAGGCGTTCCGATCGGGTGAGCATTTCCCGGGTGGCCCGGATCAGCAGATCGGTTTCCACCCGGCGGGCGTTTTCCCAGGCGATCCACAGGCTGCCTGCCACCGGCAACGCCCCGATGAGCGTCGCCAGCGTCAATGTCACCGCAAGCACCCGTCCGCGCATGCCATCACCCTGGAATGCCGCTCCGCCGGCTGTCACCGCCGTCCGGACGAGAGCGCCGGCCATCGCGCCCGCCCCCCGCAATCCGGCCGTGCCCGCCCGCAATCCGGCCGTGCATCGTATGAACCCGGGATTGATCGATCACCGGACAGCTTGCCGGATGCCCGATTGTAGACGGCTCAGGGGGATGGCGTCCACATGCAGCCGACGCGACCCCCCGATTCCCGGGATGCAAGACCCCGGCATGTTAAGAGCATGCAAAGGCGGGCGTTATCCTTCCCTCACCCGGGTGGATTGGCGGCCCAGGCCTTCGACTTCCAGTACCATGTGATCGCCCGGCTTCAGGAAGCGCCAGGGCCTGGCGCCCATGCCGACGCCGGCGGGCGTGCCGGTGGTCACCAGATCGCCCGGCTCCAGCGTCATGAAGCGGCTGAGATAGGACAGAACCTCGGCCACGCCGAAGACCTGATCGGCGGTGGTGCCGTCCTGCCGGCGCTCGCCGTTCAGCTCCAGCCACAATTTCAGCGCCTGCGGGTCGGGGATCTCGTCGGCGGTGACCAGCCAGGGGCCGACGGGACCGAAACCGTCGGCCGACTTGCCCTTGGTCCACTGGCCGCCGCGGTCCAGCTGGAAGCTGCGCTCGGAGATGTCGTTGACCGTGCAATACCCGGCGACGCCGGCCAGCGCCTCTTCGGGGCTCACCCGCTTCAGCACCCGGCCGATCACGACGCCGAGTTCGACCTCCCAGTCGGTCCTGGCGGCATCCGTCGGCAGGATCAGATCGTCTTCCGGGCCCGCAATGCACGAGGTGGCCTTGTGGAAGATCACCGGTTCGGTGGGCAGGGCCATGCCGGCTTCGGCCGCGTGGTCACGATAGTTGAGCCCGATGCCGATGAACTTGCCCGGCCGCGCGATGCAGGCACCCAGGCGGACCGGGCCGTCGACCGCCGGCAGGCTGGCCGGGTCGATGGCCTTCAGCCGGTCCAGGGTGGCAAGGTCGAGCGTGGCGGGGCCGAGATCGGCGATCCGGCCTGAAAGGTCGCGCAGGCCGCCATCGGGGCCGAGAAGACCGGGGCGTTCCTGGCCGGGCAGGCCGTAACGGACGAGACGCATCGGAAAGTCCTGTGATCATGGGGTGGGTCCGGGGGCATCCTGCCACGAAATCTCCCGAGCGCGATGCTTCGGGTCCACGGGGTGGGCAGTCTGCCGGCAACTTTGCGCAGGGCGTGTTCTCCATGATAGAAGAATGTCCGACGGCATCACCCCAGGCGATGGAAAAGCCCATGACCGCCCCGATCGAGTTCTGGTTCGACTTCAGTTCCGCCTATGCCTATTTCGCATCGCACGAGATCGAGGCCCTGGCCGCCCGCCATGGCCGGCAGGTGATCTGGCGGCCCTATATGCTGGGCGTGGCCTTCAAGGCCACGGGCATGCGCGGGCTGAGCGGCACGCCGCTGAAGGGGGATTATGCCCGCAACGACTGGCGGCGCATTTCGCGGGAGACCGGCATTCCCTTCACCCTGCCGCCCGGCCACCCGATCGTGGCGCTGCCCGCCTCGCGCGCCTTCTATTGGATCGAGGCGCGCGATCCCGCGGCGGCGGTGGTCTTCGCCCGGGACGCCTTCCATGCCTATTACGTCGAACAGGCGGACATGACCGATCCTGCCGTCGTGGCCGGCGTGGCTGCCCGCCGCGGGCTGGATGCGGAAGAGGTTCTGGCCGGCATGGCCGATCCGGCGATCAAGGAGAAGGTGAAGACGATTTCGGAAGAGGGGGTCGCCAGGGGCGTGTTCGGATCGCCTTTCGTGCTGGTGGACGGCGAACCGTTCTGGGGCTGGGACCGGCTGGCGATGGTCGATCGCTGGCTGGCGCGCGGCGGCTGGTGATCGTCGCGCCGCTGCCGCACCAGGGGAATCGCATTTGAAAATCCCGGGTAGCGGAATGTTCAAAGATGGATTCTTTATTCGGTTCCAAGGAGGAACCGATGCCATCTCTGATCACCATCCTGCGCCAAGTGCCCGACCCGCGCACGGGTAACGCGAGACGCCATGAGCTTCTGGACCTCC
>NZ_JBBIAB010000027.1 GCF_039634785.1 Tistrella mobilis
GCCAGGCCGTTCATAAACCCGGCGGGTTTCCGTCGTCCACATTCTGTCCGCTCCCGTTTCCTCTGGCGCGGCAGAGAATCACAACGGATTCACCGGATTCAATAACCTTCCGGACGGGCTCAGAGGTTTTAGGGTATCCAGCGGGATGCCAAAGTACATCGAAAGCATTTATTGAGATCAGAACGCGTTTTTTCTTTTTTCTCCGCAACTGGATTGCACTCTCCAGGCGAGACAGCCTTGGCATATTGTGCCAAAGATCGCCATCAAGAGGCGATCCAGTCGAACAATTCCGGCAACCCCAACCATGCGCGGCATATTCCTCCGCAAAAGCAATAAAATCGATCAACCCGTCCAGAACGGACGCAATTTCAGATGAAAAATTCAAATTCACAAAAAACGAAACCGGATACGGAGAGTCATTATGAAGCGCCATTCGGGACAAGAGGCAGAATAAATAGCCACGCCCCATTCCACGAGTGGCCGATATGATAAAGACACGCCGCGGACGATCAAGCCACGGACGACGCATCGACATCTTCATTCCGCGCCACAGTTCGTTCTTGTCGAACGTATTTGCCAGGCTGACCTGTATATCGACGCGATGACGCCCGAACGATATCCGATCGGGCTTGTTGCCAGAACTGCCCTTCTCCTGATGAAAACGCACTGCCGTGTAGCGATCTGCCGGCAATTCTCGCCAACCCCGTTTCCAATCCCCCCACCCCCGCTTTACCTGATGGAGCAAAACGACAATTGATATGTGCTCAGCCAATCCCATTATACCATTGCAAAATGTATTAATATAATGTTGAATATGATTAGCGCGCTGTTCGCTGAATTCTTCATTCGAAATCAATTTCAAAAATTCAATAAATCTGTAGATAATTTCTATTATTGAAATAAAATAGTTATAAATTTCTTTCGATATATTTTCTTTTTTTGTTATATATTCTGAACTATACGATGAATTCAATTTCTTCCAAATTTCTAAGTGTCGTTCGAAATCTTCAGATCCGCGGTTCATAATATACAAGTTTGATCTCTCTTCTTCATCACCAAAACGAATCGTCCTAAGAAAAATTAATAGAGAATCCACTAAATATAAAAGGCTTTCATTTTTTACAAGTTTTGATACTAGATCTTCTTCATCTTCTGGAAATTCACCATAGTGGATCAGATAGATCCCATACTCTACAAAACTCTTGATTGCAAACGCCTCTCGCGCAGAAATAGAAGATTTCGAGTCCCGTATGACGATAACAGGGCGGCTTTTATATGGCCGTCGTGCAACGAATTCGCGAAATGGCCGCAAGACATCTGCCTCTTCCATCCCGATGCCCGCAAAAAGCACCGGATTACCGCCAAAGGTGACGTCCAACCCTTGCCGGAAGAGCATATTCCGCTGATGATCTCCCGCATAAGCGCGCTGATAATCCGTGCTCGTGATTACAAGATCATCATCCTGTGTCGCACGGCCATGAAGATGAATGACCTGAAGATTATAATCTTCGGCATCAAACCCAAAATCGATTAAATTGGTCACCTGCGCCGGCGGAAGCGTCATGTCCCTGGCTCTGCCGCCGAGCGGGCCGATCCGTTCGACTGAATCCTCACCTGTTGCGAGATAACTACCTTCCGGAATCTGGAACCCGAGATCCTGGAAGAAACGTTCGATCTCAAGATCCCAGTTGAGAGTGGCGAAGCGCTTGACCTCCAGATCAAAGGCCATCATGTGCAACTGATCAAGCGCGAGAGGCACCATGCTACTCCTGGATCGCCATGTAGAATCGCCTGAATTCTTCCATATTTCCTCGAATTCATTACAAATATTCAAAATTGATAGTTTATTTTTGTCCTGAAGGAGTGAACTATAAAGAAGTGATACAATAAAATACCCTGAAACAGGAATTTCCCCAGGAGACATCCCAAGAAGTAATTCTGTTAATTTAGACGACAATTCCGTAGTTTTAGATATATCATTCTTATGTTTTTGACATATTTTGTTTAATTTATTAGCAGATTCCCTTCCGAATATTTTCACATAATTGCGATTTCTACGCTCAGAGGCGGTCCGGGACAACGGGGCCGCCTCCCCTAAAATGCCGTCAAGGACTGACGGGTGCTGTGGAGAGCCGCGGAATTCCCTCAGGCCCGCCTGGTCAAGCAGCTTCTCGATGAAGCGATGTTCATCAATAACCTCGCGCATGATCATGCGCCTGAAGAGCGAGCGACCCCGCGCGCCACGCCCTCTCGCATCCATGTCCAGTGGGAGATTCGCGGCCGTCGCAGCCTTGGTCAGATCTTCATCGGAAAGCGACAGCCAGAAATGTTCGCAAATCTCGAGCGCAAATGTCAGATCGCCCCCTCTCCATTCGCGCTTCTCGACATGATCAAGAATCGTCGTCAGGCGGTTTTTGATGCGCTCAGCATGCGGGCCACTGCTATCAAGTTTGATCTTTTGAATGACCCGGAGGTGGTCGATGCAGAGATCTGTCCAACTCACGCGCCCGTAGCTGGTCGACACCCCAGATCCGACCAGTGCCACCAGATTGCCGACATTGAGGGCCCGGTAGAGCAACAGGCGCCCCTGCTGCTCGATATCCGCCGGGTCGAATGTCGATTCGACCCGCGTGTAGTTGTAAGCCCAGTCCTTCTCCAACGCCTCCGGTTTGCCTGCCTCTTGTGTCATTGCCCCCTCCAGAACATCCCGCGCCAATACCGGTATCGATATCATGATTAAATGGTCACTCTATTTATAGTGGAATAAACTGCCTGAATCGAAATTCGTATCCCCGTTGCCCGAGGTAAAACGTGCGCGACCAGAGGCCGGGGCTGGATGTCCCGCCCCGCGCCATCTACCATCGCCTGCACCCCTGCGTATGCTGGCGCGGCGATCCGGATCGTCGCGCCGCACAGGGGAGTCTGCGCGTGATGCATGTCTATATCGATGGTGCCCGGCAGCCGCTGGGCGCCGGGTTCGACGACTATCTGAACCCTGGCCGCACGGCGGTGGTGTCGATCGATCTGCATCGGGGCCATCTGGAGGATGATCCCGACTGCCCCTGCCCCGCCCCCAGGGCGCGGGCGATCGTCGGGGGCGTGAACCGGTTTCACGCCGCGGCGCGGGCGGCCGGCGTGCCGGTGATCCATGTCCGCAGCACGCTGCGCAAGGGGGGCGTCGACGACATCGCCGGCATTCCATCGGCCTGGCGGCGGGTGTTCCCGCTTCATGTCGGCCCGATCCCCAATTCCGACGGCCATGCGATCGAAGGCTCGCGCTGGACGGAGTTCGTGACCGAGGTCGACGATCGCGATCTGGTGGTTTCGGGCAAGAAGCGGCTTTCGGCCTTCTACCCCACCGATCTCGACTTCCTGTTGCGCAATATGGGCGTCGAGGCGCTGATCCTGAACGGCTGCCTGGCCGATTGCTGCGTGCTCAACACCGCCTTCGACGGCTCCAATATGGGCTATCGGGTCACGGTGCTGCGCGATCTGGTGGCGGGCACGACCGAGGATCTGGAAGCCGCATCGCTGAAGATCGTCGCCATGCATCTGGGGCTGGTCGCCGATGCGGAGGATCTGCTCGGCGCCTGGCAGGAGCGGCAGCCCGCTGCAAAAAAACGGGCGGGATGATCGCCATCCCGCCCGCGAGCCCCAAGGCAGACCGGCTTAAACCGCGGCCGGTGCCGCGGGTTTGGCCAGCGGCTTTTTCAGGATGCGCAGCATGATCGCGGTCACCACCGTGCCCGCGATCAGCGCGACCAGATAGCCGCCGAGCGAAACCACGGCATTGGGGATCGGCAACACGAAGATGCCGCCATGGGGCACCTTGAGCTGGGCGCCCACCGCCATCGAGATGGCGCCGGCAAGACCCGAACCGACCATCAGCGACGGGATCACCCGGAACGGATCGCGCGCGGCGAAGGGGATGGCCCCCTCGCTGATGAAGGCGAGGCCGAGCACGGCCGCGGCGTTGCCCGCCTCGCGCTCGTCACCCGTGAACCGGCCGGGGAAGAGCTTGGTCGCGAGCGCGATGCCGAGCGGCGGGGTCATGCCGGCCGCCATGGCCGCCGCCATCGGCCCGTAGATTTCAGAGGCGATCAGGCCGGTGGAGAAGGCATAGGCGGCCTTGTTGACCGGGCCGCCCATGTCGAAGGCCATCATCAGCCCGATGATCAGGCCGAGCAGGATGGCGCTGCCGCCCTGCATGTTGCGCAGCCAGTCGCTGAGGGTCGCCAGGAGCTGCGCCACCGGCTCGCCCACCACGAACAGCATCAGCAGCCCGGTGAGCAGCGAGCCCAGGATCGGCAGGATCAGGACCGGCTTCAGCCCCTCCAGATTCCTGTGCAGGCGGATGTTGCGATTGAGCCAGGCGGTGCCGTAGCCGGCGATGAAGCCGGCGACGATGCCGCCCAGGAAGCCGGCGCCGATCTGGGTGGCGATCATGCCGCCGATCATGCCCGGGGCGATGCCCGGCCGGTCGGCGACCGAATAGGCGATATAGCCGGCGAGCGCCGGCACCATCAGCGCGAAGGCGCCCTTGGCGCCGATCTGGAACAGGGCATAGGCGAGCGTGCCCTGATTGGCGTCCTCATAGGCATAGATGCCGCCCAGCGCGAAGGCGATCGCGATCAGCAGGCCGCCCGTGGTGACGAAGGGCAGCATGAAGGAGACGCCGGTCATCAGATGACGATAGGGACCCGTGCGGCCGGATCCCTGTGCGCCCGCCGCCTTCGACGCAGCCGGTGCCGCATCATCCGGGGCCGCGGCACCCTTGCCCTGCACCCTGGCATCGGCGAAAGCACGGTTGATCAGCCCCTGACCGTCATTGATCGCAGGCTTGGTGCCGGAGAGATAGACCCGCTTGCCGTCGAAGCGCGACAGGTCGACCTGGGTGTCGGCGGCGATGATCACCAGATCGGCGGCGCGGATCTCCTCGGCGGTCAGCCCGTCCCGCGCCCCCACCGAGCCCTGGGTCTCCACCCGCGCCTCGTGCCCCAGCGCCTTCGCCGCCTGAAGGATGCCCTCGGCGGCCATGAAGGTATGGGCGATGCCGGTGGGACAGGAGGTGATGGCGACGATCCGCCGGCCGCCGGCCTGTGGCGCAGCAGCGGCCGCCGCCGGGGCGGGTGCCGCCTGCCCCGCCAGGGCGCGGGTGAGCACCGCCGCCGGGTCGCGCAGCACGTCGTCGACGCCTGCAGCCGTCACGGCCTTGCCGGCAAAGCGCGGATCACCGCCGTTGCCGCCGATGGCCAGCACCGCATCGGCATCGGCGATGTCGGCAGCCGCCAGCACATCGCGGGCGGTCTCGCCGTCGTGGAATTCGATCGCGATCGCATGACCGCCGTCATGGGCATGCTTGCGCAGCGCTTCGGCCGCCAGCACCGCCCGTGTGCCGAGCCGTTCGGTCCCGGCCTCTTCGGCCGTGATCACGGCCACCAGTTTCGACATGTTTCCCCCTTCTGCCGCGAGAGGCGGCAGCGGATCAGTTCCGGACCTGAAGACGGTCGGCGATATCGGCCTCGGCCAGATGCACGCGGGCCATGGCCGCCTCGACCACGCCCCGCCCCGGCAGATGCGGCCCCACAAGGCCAAGCTTGGTCGCGGCGAAAGCGGTGCCGGCGCGGGCGATCCGTTCGAGATCCCCCCCCTCCGCATGGGCGGCGACGATGCCGGCAACCATGGCGTCGCCCGCCCCCACCGTGCTCAGCACGCGCTCGGGCGGCAGGCCGGCATGGATCGCGCGGGTGGCGGTCACGAACAGGGCCCCCTCTGCCCCCATCGAGACCACCACCAGCGCGATCCCCCGCGCCACCAGACCCTGCGCCGCCGCCAGCAGATCGGCCCTGGTTTCGAGCCGCCGGCCGGCCCAGGCGGCAAGCTCGTCCCGGTTGGGTTTCACGCAGTCGGGCAGCGCATCCTCGTCGGCACCCAGGGCGGTGGCGAGCGGCGCACCGCTCGTATCCAGCACCACCCGGGCGCCGCGGGCGCGGAGCCTGCGGCAGAGATCGGGATAGATCCCGACCGCCACCCCAGAAGGCAGGCTGCCGGCCAGCACCACCACCGATCCGGCCCCCGCCACCTCGTCGAGCACGGTGCGCAACCGGCCGAGATCGGCGGCCCCGACCGCCAGGCCGGGCAGGTTGATATCGGTGGTGTCGGCTGCGGCCAGATCGGCCAGTTTCACATTGACCCGGGTCTCTCCGGGCACCCTGAGAAAGCGGTCGGCGATGCGGCCGGCGGCGAAGATCTCGTCGAAGGCGGCAGCATTGTCGCGCCCCAGAATGCCGGTCGCGGTGACCCGCAGCCCCCAATCGGCCAGGCAGCTTGCGACATTGACGCCCTTGCCGCCGGGGCTGCGTTCCACCCGCTTCGCCCGATGAACCTCTCCCGGCACCAGATGGTCGATCACGATCGTCTGGTCGATCGCCGGGTTGAGGGTGACGGTGATGATCGCGGCCGTCATGCCCCGAGCCTCGCCTCCAGCGCCCGGACATCGGCCGCGGTGCCGGCGGCAAGGGCCTCTTCGGCCAGCGCCTTCAGCGCCCCGTGGTCCAGGCCGCGCAGCCGGGCCTTCACCGCCGGAATGTCGCGCGGCGTCATCGACAGCTCGCGCACGCCAAGGCCTGAGAGCAGCGCCGCGCCGAAAGGATCGCCGGCGATGCCGCCGCAGACACCGACCCAGCGGCCGGCACGGGCGGCCCCCTCGACCGTCATCCGGATCAGCCTGAGCACGGCCGGATGCAGGCTGTCCGCCTCGGCGGCCAGATCCGGATGCTGCCGGTCGATCGCCAGGCCGTACTGGGTGAGATCGTTGGTGCCGATCGAGAAGAAGTCGACATGGGGGGCGAAGACATCCGCCTGCACGGCGGTCGACGGCACCTCGACCATGATGCCGAGCGGCACCTGCGGTGCATCGAGATCGGCGCGGATGCGGTCGGCGATCCGGCGCAGCTCCAGCACCTCGCCCAGCGAGGTGATCATCGGGAACATGATCGAAAGCTTCGCGCCCTCGCGGGCGGCGCGATAGAGCGCACGCAGCTGGGGTTCCAGCAGATCGGGCCGGCGCAGCAGCAGCCGGGCGCCGCGCACGCCCAGGAAAGGGTTCTCCTCATGCGGCAGATGCAGATGCGCCACCTGCTTGTCGCCGCCGATATCGAGCGCCCGCACGATCAGCGGCCGGCCGTCGAGTGCCGCGGCCATGTCGCGATAGAAGGCATACTGCTCGTCCTCGTCGGGCGTGCGGTCACGCTCGAGGAACAGGAATTCGGTGCGCATCAGGCCGACGCCCTCGGCCCCCTGATCCAGCGCCAGCGGCACCTGATCGGGCCGGTTGACATTGGCCCCGATCTCGACGGTGTGGCCGTCGGTCGTCCGTGCCGGCAGGCCGCGTTCCTCCGCCGCCCGCGCCCGCAGCGCCGCCTGCTCGTCGGCCCAGTCCCGGGCGGAGGCAAGCGCCGCATCCGACGGCTCGACATAGAGCCGCCCGGCCTGACCATCCAGGATCACCTGCGTGCCGGGGGTGATGTCGAGCAGCGCACCGCCTCCGGCCACCATCGCCGGCAGCCCCAGCGTGCGCGCCAGGATCGCGGTATGAGAGGTGGGGCCGCCCTGGGCGGTGGCGAGGCCGATCACTTTCCCCGTATCCAGCCCGGCCGTGTCGGAGGGCGAGAGATCGGCGGCCAGCAGGATCACCGG
Source organism: Tistrella mobilis (assembly GCF_039634785.1). Classification (NCBI taxonomy): domain Bacteria; kingdom Pseudomonadati; phylum Pseudomonadota; class Alphaproteobacteria; order Geminicoccales; family Geminicoccaceae; genus Tistrella; species Tistrella mobilis. Next base: position 7,699 of record NZ_JBBIAB010000027.1, read on the forward strand.
CCCCTCGGGCAGGTCACCGATGCCGCCCTGGGCGAGGCCCGGCTCGATCCGCAGCAGCACCCGCCGGCCGACATCGCGCAGATCCGCGGCCCGGGCGGCAAGGACCGGATTGTCTGAGGCCGCCAGCCGCCCGGCCAGCCGCTCCACCGCCTCGTGCCACGACCAGGCGACGCCATGGCCTTCGACCATCAGCTGGCAGGCAAGGGTCACCAGATCGGCATCGTTCAGCAGTTCGGCCTGGGCCTCGAAGATCTTCGCTTCCGCAGCGCCCAGCCGGCGGGAGGTATCGTCGGCCAGAACCTTGAGCTGCTCGCGGGTCAGCTGCAATGCACCGTGGAGGGCATCGCCGCCCTCGATCAGCGAAACCGGCCGGTCCGGGACGGTGATCGGCCCCGCTGCCAGCACATGGACACGACCGATGGCGAGGCCGGGTGCGGCGGGCAGGCCCGCCACCGGCACCAGCCCGGCATCGGCGGGCGGGGTCCAGCCGGCAACCGGTGCGGCGGCCCGCTCGGCCGCACGGGCGGCTGCCGCCCGTTCTTCCTGCCCCAGACGGTCCATCACCGCCTTCATCTGCTGCAGCGCCCGGGCGGCATCGGCCCCTTCGGCCGAAACCCGGACGCTGTCGCCCTGCTTCAGGCCAAGCTGGAGCAGCGGGATCATGTTTTTGGCGTCCGCCGCCTCGCCGCCATGGCGGATGCGGATCCGGGCCTGGAACCGCCGGGCCGTATCGGCCCAGACAGAGGCGGGGCGGGCATGAAGGCCGGTCGGGTAGTCGACCGTCCAGTCGAAGCCTTCGGCGAAATCGGTCGCCTCTCCCGCCGCAGTGGCGGGCAGATCCTCGCCCGACAGCGCCCGGATGATGTCTTCGGCACGGCTGGTGCGGGTGAGTTCGGCCAGCCGCGCCTCATCGTTCAGCAGCCGGGTCAGGCGGCGCAGGATCGCGATATGGGCATCGGATCTGGCGGCGATCGCCACCACCAGGCGGGCGGTCTGGCCGTCATTCCAGGTCACGCCCGCCGGCACCTGCAGCACCGCCACGGCATTGCCATGGACCAGCGCGCGGTCGTCGACCATGCCGTGGGGGATGGCGACGCCGGCGCCCAGGAAGGTGTTCGCCACCGCCTCGCGCTTCAGCATGCTGTCGACATAGGCCGGTGCGCAGACGCCGGCGGCCACCAGCATCTGCGCCGCCTCGCGGATGGCTGTCGCCTTGTCGGCAGGGGCGGCCCCCAGCCGGATGAGATCGCGGCGGATGGCGGCGGCGCCGTCGGCCGGCGGCGCGAAGGGCTCGGGGGCTGGCGTCATCGTCTGGTCTTCCTCCCCTGCCCGGCCGTCTGGGTCCGCCCCTGTTGTCGGGGCCACCGGGCGTGTCGACAGGCACGGCCCCGGCGGCCCGCGGGGCCGGCTTGGGGCGTGCGGAATTTTCGTGCCGGACGGCACCTCGGGGTGAATTGAAATCGATTACACAAACACTGTCAAGGCAGCACCCTTTCACACATATGCTGCACTGCAGCAAATGCTTGCATTCCGCCAGCCGATGGGCGAAAATCCGGTTTACGGAACTGAAAACGATTTCAGGCTATGTCCACGCTCAAGGCCAGAATCAAGGATGTCGCCCGCGAAGCCGGGGTCTCGGTCGCAACCGTGTCGCGGGTGCTGACCGGCGGCCCCGTCAGCACGCAGCTGCGCGACAAGGTCGATGCGGCGATCCGCGCCACCGGCTATCGCCCCAATCTTTCGGCCCGCCGGCTGCGCTCTCAGCACAGCCGGACGATCGGCCTGATCGTGTCCGACATCCGCAACCCCTTCTTCACCGCGGTCAGCCGGGCCGTGGAAGATGCCGCCTACGAGGCCGGCATGCGGGTCATCCTATGCAACACCGACGAGAACCCTGAGAAAGAGGCGATGTATCTGCGCCTCATGCAGGAGGAACGGGTGACCGGGCTGATCTTCGCACCCACCCGCACCTCGGCCGAGGCCCTGTCGCAGACCGCGCTCGACTTCCCGGCGGTGCTGATCGATCGCGTCGGCCCCCCGGGCCTGCACGATGCCGTGGTGCTCGACAATGCCGCCGCCGCCCACACCCTGGTCTCGCATCTGATGGAACAGGGCTATCGCCGCATCGGCGGCCTGTTCGGCAACACCAGCACCACCGGCATCGAACGCCATGCCGGTTTCGCCGCGGCCCTCGCCACCCGCGGTCTGCCGGCCCCCGCCCGTTTCGTTCCGCCCACCGCCGATGCGGGAGAGGCGGAGCTGCTGGACTGGATGCAGTCGGCCGATCGCCCCGATGCGCTGATCGCCAGCAACGGCCAGCTTCTGCTGGGCGTCGCCCGTGCGGTCCGCCGGCTGGGGCTCAGCATGCCGCATGATCTGGCGGTTGCCGGTTTCGACAACGAGACCTGGACCAGCCTGGTCGGCCCCGGCCTGACCGTCATCGAACAGCCGGTGCACGAAATCGGCACCACCGCCATGTCGCTGCTGTTCGACAGGCTGCAGCGCCCGGGCGGCCCGGCCCGCAAAATGGTGCTCTCGGGCCGGCCAATCCTGCGCGGCTCCACCGGCGCCCGGCTGCGCGCCGTCGCAAACTGACCCCTTCAGCCCGGCCCCGCCGGGCTTTTTCGTGCCGCACGCCATGCCCGGCGGTGGAGGGCATGTCCGTCATGTCTGCGACCGCGACCAACCGGCCTTCGACAAACGCACAGGTGCACGTGGCCCGGGGGCCACGTGCACATCCATGCTTTGACCGTCCACCGGCCTCATCGCCGCGGGTCGCCAGGATTATCCGGCCTCGGGCCGGGTGAAATGCTCCAGGCGCACCACCTGCACATCCGAGATGAACATCACCCCCGACTGCTTGCGGAAGAGCGGCGCCAGGCCGGCGGCGATCCGGCGGATGGCATTCTCGGGCGCCACGGCAAGCAGCATCACCAGGCTGGCCTGGTCGTTGAACAGCAGCCGCCCCTCCTGGAAGCGGTGATGCCCCTTGCCGGCGACGTCGCGGATGAGGGTGTAGCCAGAGACGCCCGAGTCGTCGAGCAGGCGCCGGACGAAGGGCTCGGTCTCACCGATGACGATGATCTCGATCTTCTTGAGCGGGTGGAACAGGATCTGATCGGAAGCGGCTGCGTCGGTCATGGGTACGTCTCCTCGGGATCGGATCGGGGTCGGATCTGACATCGGTTCAGGCCGGAATCGGGGTGGCGGAGGCAAGGGCACCACTCTCGGACATCGCCTCGGGTGCCTGTTCGGGCAGCGCCTGCAGCCAGGTGCCGCTGCGGTCGCGCCGCCAGCTGCATCCGGTTTCGGGATCGAGCACCGCGAGCGCGACCCAGCCATTGTCGAACAGGGTGGAGAGCACGGCATGGCGTTCGATGGCCGCCTCCACCCGGGCGCGCGGCGCCTGGACCACGGCCATCAGCCGAAGCGGCTCGTGCCGGATCTGCCCGTCCGCCACCATCACCGACTGGAGCGGCAGACCGACGGCGAGATCGGGGCCGTTGCCCTTCAGCACGCCGAGACCCGCCACCGGATCGTGGATGGTCTTCGACCCTGCCCCCCAGGTGTCGTTGTCGAGCGTCGAGAACAGATACTGAGTGTTGATCCACTCCGCGACCACCATCGGCGCGGTCAGGATCACCTCCAGGAGCCGGCCGTCGGCATCCGCCTGCCAGTCATAAGAATGCAGGAAGGTCCGCCCGCCAAGGTCGAGATGGCGGGTGAGCGCCCGATCGCCGACGATGAAGGCGGCATTGCCGGCCAGCGCCCATTCGGGCCGGACTTCGGACCAGTCGGCGGCCCGCTTTTCCACCGCCCGGACCGGATCGGCCGGATCGGCATCGGTCAGGTGCGACGCCCGTTCGGCAGCCGCCGCCCGCCGCGCCCGGTCCAGATCGGCCTGGAGCCGCCGGAAGCTCTGCCGGGACGCCGCCACCGGATCGGGATCGAGAGAGACCCGATCGGTGGTGGTGTCGTGCTCTGCCGACAGGAAGCGGGTGGTCTCGGGGATCACGATGCCCCGCTCCGCCAGCGCCGCCCGCACCGCCGGCGCATTCAGCAGCGCCGCCAGGATCCGGGCGTTGGGCCCGCCCCGATTGCCGCCGCAGGCGCCGCAATCGAGGCCCGAGGCGAAGACGTTGTTGACCGTATGACCGCCATGACCGCAGAAGACCACCAGCTCGGCGAAGCCCTTGGTCAGGCCCATCACCCGCAGCGCCCCCTCGGCGAAGAAGGCCTGCTCGGCAGGCGACAGCCCCAGGATCAGATCCTCAGCGTCGTCATGGTGGTGGTGGTGGTGATGATCATGGTCGTGATGCAGATCCAGGCCCGGCACCACCGGCACCTCAGGCATGACGGCCCGGCCGAAGCCGGTGGACAGCCGCTCCGCCAGCCGGGGGCTCAGCGTGCGCAGCATCATGGCCGCACCATGGGCAAGGCCCGTCGCCTCGATGTAGCCGAAGCTGCCGGCAACGCCCGCCTTCAGCTCCTTGACCAGAGACTTCAGCCCGCCCAGCCGCCGCCGGCCGGCAAGGTGCCGCGCCGCCAGATCCGCCGCCTCGGGCAGCGGGTGTTCGTCGACCAGATGACGGGGCCGGAGCAGCACCGGGCACGAGGCATGGGGGTCATCCTCGCCGAAGGGCCGCACCGCGACCGGGATGCCGAAGAAGCCGGCGAAGCCCAGCGTCGCCCAGGGGCCCGTCGCCTCCAGATGCCGCCGCAGCACTTCCGAGCGCACATCGATGCAGAGAACGATCTGGCCGAGAGGCTGGTCCGCCCCCGCAGCATCCGCCGCGGGCGGGGTGGCGGTCAGCATGGTCAGCAGCCGCTGGCGGTGGCTTTCCTCCCAGGCTTCCAGCGCCACCAGACCGGCCGGCGCGCGCAGCCGCCTGTCCGCGGGCCCGGCCGGCGCCGCGACCGGCGGCAGGGTCACCCCCAGCAGATCCGCGAGTGCCAGCCGCACCGCCACATAGTCGAGCAGAGAGGCGGGAGCGACGGCGTTCCAGGGATGATGCCCCCCTTCGGCCACCCGCCAGCGCAGATGCGCAACCCAGCCCGGCAGGGCCACCAGATGGGCCCGGATGATCCCCTCGCGGGTTGCGATGTCCAACCCGGCCAACCGCTGGTGGACCAGCACCGCCGGATCGTCCGGCAGCTGGTCGATCCGCCGCCGCTCGGGGATCGCCCGATCATGGCGGGCCAGCCGCCGCCAGGCCCGGTAGAAGCCCAGCTCCCGATCCGGCATCGCCCATGTCGCCTGCCCCTGGTCGAGGAAGGCCGCAAGCCAGAAGCCGGTCAGCCGGTCGAGATCTGCGGCGGCGCCGGTGGCCGCCCGCCGGCCGGGCACGACCTCGTGCTGCAGGGCCTTGATCAACCGGTCGGGGTCGGCCAGCTCCGGCCGGCCATGGCGCAGCGCCGCAACCGTCAGCACCGGGGCCGAGATCCGGCCATCCGCCAGGGCCGGGGCCACCATCCCGGCATCGGGCCAGGGCCGGCCGCCGAACAGCCGGGCCGCCTCGGCGGTCGCCGCCTCGAAGGGCAGATCCTCAAGCCCCTGAAGGGGGTTGATGGCAATCATGGTGTGGAGGGGCCGCCAGGGAGCGATGCAGGCGGCAGCGGCTTCGATCTCGGCCAGGAGCCGTGCGGTCTCAGGCATGGGAAGCACCCTTCGTGACGGAGGAGGTGGTGGCAGCGGCGGGCCGCGCCGCCGTGGCGAAGAAGGTCCAGGCAGCGGCGGCCCGGCGATCGAGGCCGAGGGCGATTCCGCCCCAGCCCATGAGCAGCGCCACCGGCAGCAGAAGGTGATACAGGGCGAGCGGCTGCGGTGCCGCCGCGACGCCCGTCAGGGCATCGACGATCAGGATGACGGCGCCATAGAGACCGCCGGCGATCAGGGCCGCCACCGGCAGCGCCAGCAGCACCACCATGGTCCGGGCGCCGGTGCGCAGCACACCGGTTGCAAGCTGCAGCCCGGCCAGCCCCGCGATCGCCACCAGGATGGCGCCGGTATCGGCCCGGCCCCCAAGCGTGGCGTCGAGCTTGCCGGTCACCAGGGCGAAGCCGGCGCCGGCGGCGATGGCCGCAGGCCAGGCGAGCATCAGGCGGGACGCCGTCACCGGCACCGACGCCCTGGGTGCATGGGCACCGGCCAGCGCCGAGCCCGCCCCCAGGAAGAGGCTCGCCTTGTAGAGCCCGTGCAGAACGAGATGGGCAAGAGCGGCGCCGGGGAAGCCCAGCGCGGCCTGAACCGTCATATAGCCCATCTGCGCGCTGGTAGAGGCAGCCAGCCCCCGCTTCACACCCGTCTGGGCCCGGGACGCGGCCGCCCCGATCAGCATCGCAAGGCTGCCCATGGCGAAGGCCGCGACGGTTGCCGCCGGCACCGCTTCAAAGACCGGCAGGGTCCGCAGCATCAGGATGCCGCCGGCATTGACCAGGCCCGCATGCATGAAGGCGGAGACGGGGGTGGGCGCGGTCATCGAGGCCATCAGCCAGCCATGAGCGGGCGGCAGCGCACACTGCACCACCACCGCAGCCACCAGGGCCAGCGCCGCCAGCGTGATGATCATCGGATCCGCAGCAGGCAGCCCGGCTGCGAGGCCTGAGAAGCGGTGCCCGCCCGTGGCCAGCCAGAGCAGAAGCAGGCCGACCCCCAGAAGCACCGTGCCGCCGATCAGGCTGCGGCGCGCAAGGGACGCCGCGGCATCGGCAGCCGCCCAGCCCCGGGCGTGGCCGATCGCCCGCGGCAGCACCAGCGCCACCACCGACCAGGCGGCCAGGAAGGCCAGCATGTGGTCTGCGGCGGCCAGGACCAGGGCGGCAAGCGTCAGGATGCCGAGCCGGAGATCGAAGCCGCGACGGTCGCGATCACCGTCCATGTAGCGCCAGGCGAAGCCCTGGACCAGGGCGGACAGGCCCAGCACCGCCGTGGCCAGGAAGAGCGCTGCCCTGTCGATGGTGAGCGGGCCGAGGACGATGCCGTCCCCGACCGGCAGCGCCACAAGCGCAACCACTGCCGCCAGCGCGGCAGCGCCGGTCAGATGACGAAGCCCCGGGCGACGGCCGGGAGCCTGCGGCAGGGACTGAACGCTGCGGGTCGCTGTCTGAAAACCGGTCATCTGCGGACACCTCCATTGCGTGGGGACGTGACCGCTTTTCGCATATGCAGAAAAATCCGTGAAACGGATTTATCTAATCAATCTTATCACGTTTATCGATAAGTCTGGACCCGTTCCCGGATGAAGCCGGCAAGGGCATCGGTGGCCGGATCCGGCCGCGGCACCGACAGCAGGCAGATCTCGGCATCGCTGAGCGCCGGCCATCCGCGGCGGGAATCGAACCCCACCAACCCCTCGGGCACCATGGTCCGGGGCAGCACGGTGAAGCCCAGCCCCGCCTTCACCGCCGCGACCGCACCGGCAAAACTCGGGCTGGAATAGGCCACCGTCCAGGGCAGGCCGATTTCGGCCAGCGCGCGGGTCGCACGGGCCCGGTAGACGCAGGGCGGCGGCGACAGGACCAGGGGCAGCGGGTCGGCGGATGCCGCCTCGGCCACCTCTGCGAAGGGGGTCTCGGGGCTCATTTCCGGTCCGCCGACCCAGACCAGATGTTCCCGCCAGAGCCGGATGCTGTCGGCATGCAGATCGTCCGGATCCTGCTTGATGACGATCAGGTCGTAACGCCCGGCCTTCAGGCCGTCGATCAGATGCAGGGTCAGATCGCAGTTCACATCCAGCCGGATGCGGGGATGTGCAGCCGCGAAAGCCGCCAGGATCTCGGGCAGATAGCGCGTGGCAAAGTCTTCGGGCGAGCCGAAGCGGACCTCGCCCGCGATCTCGGGCGTACGGAACCGGTCGAGCATCGTATCCGACAGCCGGATCATCTGGCGGGCATAGCCCAGCAGCACCTCGCCCTCGCGGGTCAGGCGGACATTGCGCTTGTCCCGGTCGAACAGGGTGCAGCCGACCAGATCCTCCAGCTTGCGGATCTGGGTGCTGACGGCCGATTGCGACCGTCCGACCCGTTCGGCGGTGCGCGAAAAGCTGCGCGTTTCCGCCAGAGAAACGAAACTGCGCAGCAGCGCGGTGTCGATGTCATGCACCGGAGACATGCCTCCCCGGATCTGCGGGGTCAGCCGCTGTTGCGCAGCCCGGCCGAGATCCCGTTGATGGTGAGATGGATGCCGGAGAGATGGCGGTCGCTGCCCGCCTCCGACCGGTGCTGGCGCAACATTTCGACCTGAACATGGTTCAGCGGATCCAGATAGGGGAAGCGGTCGCGGATCGACCGCGCCAGCTGCGGCGTCCGCTCCAGCACCATCGTCTGACCGGTGATCGCCAGAAGTGCCGCCTCGGACGACTGCCATTCGGCACGGATCCGGCCGAACACCGCCTCGCGCAGCGCCTCGTCGGGCACCAGTTCGGCATAGCGGGAGGCGATCGCCATGCTGGTCTTGGCCAGCACCATCTCCATGTTCGACAGCAGCGTGGTGAAGAAGGGCCAGTCGCGATACATCCGCCGCAACCGGTCGAGCCCGGCATCGCCATGACGGTCACGCCAGGCGGTCACCGCCGCCCCGAACCCGTACCAGCCGGGCAGCATCGCCCGACACTGCGACCACGAGAACACCCAGGGGATCGCACGCAGATCCTCGATCCGCCGCGTGCGGCTGCGCGAGGCCGGACGGCTGCCGATATTGAGCGAGGCGATCTCGGTGATGACGGTCGAGGCCCAGAAATAGTCTTCAAAGCCGGGCGTTTCGTAGACGAGGGCCCGATAGGCGGCAAAGGCGGTGTCGGACAGCTCTTCCATCGCCGCCATGTCGGCCTCGAGATCGGCGCAGGCCGGCTGCGGCAGAAGGCTCGCTTCCAGCGTGGCGGCGACGAAGGTTTCGAGGTTGCGCCGGCCAAGGCCCGGATTGGCGTATTTGCTTGAGATGATCTCGCCCTGTTCGGTGACCCGGATCCGGCCGCCCACAGCGCCGGCCGGCTGGGCCAGGATCGCGTCATAGGCTGACCCGCCGCCCCGACCGACCGAGCCGCCGCGCCCATGGAACAGGCGCAGCGCCACCCCGGCCTCGCGGAAGCAGGCGACCAGCTCCGTCTCCGCCTTGTAGAGTTCCCAGCGCGAGGTGACGAAGCCGCCATCCTTGTTGCTGTCGGAATAGCCCAGCATGACCTCCTGCATCTCATCGCGCGAGGCGACGAGGCGGCGATAGGCCGGGCAGGCAAAGACCCGCCGCATGATCTGCGGCGCGGCCCTGAGGTCGGCGATGGTTTCGAACAGCGGCACGATATTCACTGCGGCGGTCCCGTCGGGCCGCACCAGCCCGACCTCCTTCAGCAGCAGCGCCAGTTCCAGCAGGTCCGAAGCCCCATCGGTCTTCGAGATGATCACGTTCTCGATCGCCTGGGGCCCGAGGCGGCGATGGGTCGCCGCCGCCTCTGCGAAGATTGCGAGTTCCGCGGTGGTCTCTTCGCAGTATTCCGCAAAGGGCGATACCAGCGGCCGGGTGGTCGCAAGCTCGCGCTCCAGAACCGCGATGCGTGCCTCTTCGTCCAGCGACAGATAGTCGGTGCCGGGGGCGGCCACCTCCAGCAGCTCGGCCACCGTGCGCTCATGCACCGCCGAATTCTGGCGCAGATCAAGCACCGCCAGATGGAAGCCGAAACAGTCGACCGCCCGCCTCAGACGCCGCAGCCGGCCGCGGGCGAGCAGAACCGAGCCATTGGCCACCAGGCTCTCATAAACGACGTCGAGATCCCGGGCAAGCCCGGCCGGATCGGCATAGCGCGGCGCCACGGGCACCGGGCGGGTCACCGCATCGGCCGCGTCGAGGGCCACCGCCGTCGCCGCCATCCGGGCATGAATGCCGGCCACCGCCAGGCGATAGGGTTCCTGGCGCTGATGTTCGGGCGTCACCGGCGAGGCCGCAGCCAGTGCCGCCAGATCGTCGCTCACCGGCACCAGCGTCGCCGACAGCGAGAGTTCGGCCCCCAACTCGTGCAATTCGGCAAGATAGAATTTCATCGCCTGGCGGGTGTGCAGCCGCATGGTCGTGCGCAGCACGTCGGCGGTCACGAACGGGTTGCCGTCGCGGTCGCCGCCGATCCAGCTGCCCATCTTCAGGAACGAGGCGACACCCGCCCGCGCCTCGGCGGTGCTGCCGGCGCGGCGGGCGAGCATGTCTTCCACCCGGGCATGAACGGCCGGCACCTCGGTCAGGAAGGTCTCGTCGTAATAGCTCAACCCGTTGACCACTTCGTCGATCACGGTCAGGCGGGTGCGGCGCAGCATGGCGGTCTGCCAGAGGGTGAGCACCGCGCGGGTGACCTCTTCCTCGATCGCCGCCGCCTCTTCGCCCTGCGGCCGCTCGCGGTCGCGGCGGTCGAGCAGGCGGGCGATTTCCGCCTCGCGCGTCAGCGTGCTCTTGCGGCGCACCTCGGTCGGATGGGCGGTCAGCACCGGCCCCACCCGTGCCGTGTCGAAAAAGGCCGCCAGCCGATCGGGATCGAGCCCCTCGGTCGCCGCGCGCGCCATCGCATAGTCGAGCGTTCCGGCCGCCGGACCGTCGCCATCGGGCATGCCGGCGCGCGACTGGCGCAACCGGTCCTGATCCTCGGCGATGTTGGCGAGATGGGAGAAATAGCTGAAGGCGCGGACGATCTTCAGCCCCTGCACCGTGTCCATGCCACCCAGCAGCGCATCGAGTTCGTCATGGGCGGCACGATCCTCGTCGCGATGGAAGCGGATCGAGGTCTGGCGGATCCGCTCCACCAGATCGAAGACCTCCGCCCCCTCATTGAGGCGGACGATGTCGCCCAGGATCCGGCCAAGGAAGCGGATGTCGTCCTTCAGGGCTGCATCGGAGCCGTTGCCGTTGGCCGCCCTGGCGGGACCGCGCGTCATGCCGTCGTCGTCGCTCACACCCTGCTCCCTGCTCTTCCGCGGGGTCGTGCCATCCGCCACCGCCTCCATCTATTGGTAAGGCTGCCGGCGCGGCATCACAAGGCGGAGACTTGCTCCTTTCGCCGCAATGCGGCAGAGAAAGCTTCATGCCAGCCACCGTCACCGGACCCCGATCATGACCACCACGCCGCCCGCCATTCTGTTCGTCTGCCTGGGGAATATCTGCCGCTCTCCTCTTGCCGAAGCCGCGATGCGCCGGGCGGCCGCGGCGGCGGAGCTGGAGGTGGTGATCGACTCCGCCGGCATCGGCGGCTGGCATGCGGGAGAGATGCCCGACGGACGGGCCCGGGCCGTGGCCGCCCGTCACGGCATCGATATCAGCGGCTATCGTGCCCGTCAGGTGAAGGGATCCGACTTCACCCGTTTCACCCACCTGGTCGCCATGGATCACGAGAATCTGGAGGCGCTGCGCCGACTGGCCCCCGCCGGGGCCACGGCAGAGATGTCGCTGATGCTGGATCATGTCCCCGGCCGGCTTGGGCAGGCGGTGGCCGATCCCTATTACGGCGCAGACGCAGGCTTCGACCTCACCTGGGCCCAGGTCACGGCCGGGGCCGAGGGGCTGGTGGCGCGGCTGCGCCAGGGCTGATCCCCCACCAGGGTGAATTCCGCTCAGGCTGCTCCCCGGCCGATTTGGGGGTGACCCGGCCGCCCGCTTCCGCTCTGCTGCAGGTCTGCCGCCTTGCGCGGCAGACCGCAACCGGGGAGGACGATCCATGGAATACCGCACGCTCGGCGGTTCGGGGCTGAAGGTCCCGGCACTGATCCTGGGCACCGCCACCTTCGGCGGCGGCACCGAGTTCTTCCGCAAATGGGGGGAGACGGGGGTGGCGGAGGCCACCCGGCTGGTCGATCTGGCGCTGGATGCCGGCTGCACCATGTTCGACACCGCCGACAGCTACTCGCTCGGCCGGTCGGAAGAAATCCTGGGGGAGGCGATCCGCGGCAGGCGCGACCAGCTGCTGATCGCGACCAAGACCGGCATGGCGCTGGGGCCCGGCCCCAATGATCTCGGCACCTCGCGCAGCCGGATCATCGCCTCCTGCGAGGCGAGCCTGAAGCGGCTCGGCACCGACCGGATCGACCTCTACCAGCTTCACGCTTTCGATGCGGTGACGCCGGTGGACGAAATGCTGCATGCGCTGGATACGCTGATCCGCGACGGCAAGATCCGCTATGCCGGGGTCTCGAACTATTCCGGCTGGCACCTGATGAAGATGCTGGCGGCGGCCGACCGCCTGGGTCTGCCACGGCCGGTGGCGCACCAGGTCTACTATTCCCTCGTCGCCCGGGATGCCGAATGGGAGCTGATGCCGCTCGGGCTCGACCAGAAGGTCGGTACCCTGGTCTGGAGCCCCCTCGGCGGGGCCCGGCTCTCGGGCCGTGTCGGCCGCAACCGACCGGCACCGGCCGACAGCCGGGCCGCGACCGATGCCAGCTGGCAGGTGCCGGACGAGCGGCTTTATGCGATCACCGACGTGCTCGAGGCCCTGGCGGCCGAGACGGGGCACAGCGTTCCCTGCCTCGCCCTCGCCTGGCTGCTGGGCCGGCCGGGGATTTCCGGACTGGTGATCGGCGCCCGCACGCCGGAACAGCTGGCGGCCAATCTGACGGCAGGCGAGATCATGCTCGACACCGACCAGATCGCCCGCCTCGACGCCGCCAGCGCCGTCAGCCCACCCTATCCCTATTGGCATCAGCAGCGGACCATGGCCGCCCGCAACCCGCCGCCGGTGCCCTGAGCGCGGGGGCCCGATCAGTCGCCCGCGCCGGTGTTATGGTCCGAGATATGGTCGGCGCGGTGGCGCACGTCCTGAATATGCGGCCGCCACGGGGCATGCGGATGCCAGGGCTGCCAGGCATGATGCCCTTCGGGCTGGCCCTCTCGCGCCTTGCGCGCCGACCGGCGCTCGTCATGGCGCTCGATCGCGCTGGTCAGCACCGCCACCACCACGGCGGTGGTCCAGCCGAACAGGATGATACCGTTGACCGAGGCCATCGCCCCCAGCAGCCGCCACTGGTGGTCGAGCACGATATCGCCATAGCCAAGCGTGCTGAAGGTCACCACCGAGAAATAGAGCGCGGATTCGAGGTTCGAGAACTCGCCCAGCCAGAGCAGCATCACCGCCCAGCCCCAGATCTCGATGGTATGGGCGACCAGCATCCCCAGGGTGGCGGCCGCAACCATCATCGGAACCGCAATAAAGGCATCGCCCAACAGTTTCGACATCGTCGGCTCGAAGCGCCGGAGCCCGGCGATCACTGCGACGGTCGCAATTGTATGCAGTGCGATATTGCCGAGGATCGCTGCCGTCGCAACCACGAGCTGGAGGCTGACGCCAATATCAGGGGCAATGTCGACTTCGGTCATGAAGGGCGGCTCCGGGCACGGGCGATCTGCCACCGGCAAGGGTGGCTCGACAGCCTAGCGCCGTCGCCACCGGCCGCAAAGTGCTGCCGACCAAGGTGCATGCGATCCCGCCTTTTCAGGCGCCCCCTGCCGAAAAAAACCGCACCGCCGCGCGGGGCGCGGCGATGCGGCGACAGCAGATAGGGGCAGCCGGGCGGAGCGGCTCAGCGGCGCCAGCGCTTGCGGCCGGTGACCATGGCTGCAACCAGGTTGACCCGGCCGAACAGGCTCTCCAGGATCGCAACCGCAGCATGGACCAGGGCGAGCGGAATGATCGCCTCGGCCGCGGCCTCATGAAGCCCTTCCACCCAATCGACGCCCCAGAAGGTATCGGTGGTCGTCATGATGCCGGTCACCGTGACCACGGCCAGCAGGGCCATCAGCGCCAGCATCATGACCGCACCTGCCGGATTGTGCCCGACATAGTCTCGGGCGCGGCCAGCCAGAAGGTCGCGAAAATAGCCGATCAGCCGGCGCGGCGCGGGGACGAAGTCGGTAAAGCGCGCATGACGCGTGCCCACGAACCCCCAGATGATCCGGATGGCCAGCACCGCCGCCAGCACATAACCGACCAGACGATGCGGACCTTCGCCTTCTTCAAGCAGCCCCAGATCGAGCACGCAGCCCACGACCGTCATCCAGTGGAAGGCACGCACGACCGGATCCCAGACCCGGACCCCGGGCCCGCCCGGCCGTGCGGCCGCCTCGATCCCCGCAGCCATGGCTCAATCGATCTCCTGCTTCACGATGTGGCCGTCGGTCGGGTCGAAATAGACCTCGACCTTCCGGCCTTCCTTGTCGTGGCCGTAGATCTCGTAGCAATTGCCCTTGGTGGTCTTGAAGGTGCGGATGTCCTTGTAGCCCATCTCGGCGATCTTCGCCTTCATCTGGTCTTCGGACATCCACTTGTCCTTGGGGGCGCTGGTGCAGGTCGTGCTGGCCAGGGCCGGTGCGGCCAGGATGGTCAGAACGGCGGCGGGGGCCGCAACGGCGGCAAACAGACGAGCAAACGACATGGGGAGAGACTCCAGAGGGCAGTGGGGAAGCTGATCCGATGTGGCGGCGCAGACGGCACCGTCCCGCGCCACGTCATCAGCCTACCCATGCGGGCTTTCACCCCACTTACCCACGGCTTGCGCGATCCTTACGGCCCGCGCCCGGGACGATCTCAGCGCCCCAGAAGCCCCTTCAGCGCATCGCCGAAATTGCCCGAGCGCACGTCGTCGAGCGCCTTGCGCGTGGCGTCGGGATCTTCGAGCGTGCGCTTGACCGTCCCTTCCAGATCAGGCCGGAACGACAGGTTGTCCCAGGGACCCTGAACCAGAACCGGCACCATCACGCCAGAAAGCCCGGTCTGTCCGCCCTGGCCTTCCAGATTGGCCACGGCCTTGGGCTCGATGCGATAGTCGACCCGCCGCGCCGGCAGATCGACCGCCCCCTGCCCGCCGACCCGCAGCAGCGGCGCCTGCATCTCGGCGTCGCGATTGGTCAGGATGCCCTTGTCGAGGGTGTAGGTCCCGGCCAGGCGGGCAAAATCGGTCTTGCGCGCATCGGCCGTATCACCGCGCAGGGCGCCGGTCGGATCACGGATCAGCGCCGCAATGTTGATGCCGCGGATCGCGCCGTCGGTGAATTCGAACAGCCCCTTGCCGCCGAGCGACCCGATCAGGGCACGCTGGCTGTTGCCGCGCGCCGTCAGATCGGCCTCCAGCCGGCCCTTGCCTTCCAGACGGTCGAAACCGGCGGCCGCCTTCAGCAGCGGCAACATGTCGAGACCGCTGAAGGTGGCCTCGACGTTCATCGACGCAGGCGCCGCCCGGCCGTCCAGGCCGATGGTCGCCGAACCGCTGCCGCCATAAAGCGTGGTCTTCGGCACCTCGATCCGCGCCCGCCGGTCATCGAGGGCCAGGCGGAGTTCGGTCGCCCCCAGCTTGGTATCGCCGAGGCTGACCGAAGTCGCATTCAGCGTGACATCGGCATCGAGCAGCCCCAGGGCGGAGAGATCGATCGGATCGTCGCTCCAGCCGCCCGCGGCCTTGTCCGTCCCGGCCGCGCCGTTCCCGGCACCGGGCTCCGATCCGCCTGCGACATAGCGATCAAGCACCAGATCGCCGGTGGTCAGCCCGGCGGTGATCTTCGGGCGCGGCCCCGCGATATCGGCCGAGAGCGAGCCCGTGGCCTTGATGTCGTCGACACCCAGTTTCATGTCGGTGAGGGCGACCCGCGTCGCCGTGGCGTCGATCCGGCCGTCGAGGTTCAGCCGGGTGGCGACGCCATCCGGCAGGGCCGGCCCGGGGGCCGCGGCGGCGATGATCGACCGGAGATCGGGCAGCGACAGCCCGACCGTCCCGTTGAAGCCCGGAGAGGCACCAAGATCGGCATCGCCGGCGAGATGGATCTTGCCCTCACCCAGGCCGAGATCCAGGCTGACGGGGGTCTTGCCGCCTTCAAGCACCGCCCGGGTCTGCCCCGCCTCGGCCGAAATCGTCACCGGCTGATCCCGCCAGCTGGCATCGCCCGCAAGCGTCAGGCTGCTCTCGAGATCGGGGGCGGCAAGGGTCAGGTTCACGTCGTCGAGCCGCTCGTCGGTGCCGCTCATGGCATCGGTGTAGATGACCGTGCCGTTGGTGATCTTCACCTCGCCGAGGCTGAGACCCGAAAGCCCGCCACCGGAAGACGGCGTTGCAGCCGGCGCAGCCGGGGCCGACCCGCCGGCCGCGGGTGCCGCCGGTGTCAGGGTGCCCGTGCTCGTCTGCCCGCCTGCATGGATCTGCCAGTTGGCCGCGCCATCGGCGTTGCGCTCCAGCCGGATCACCGGTTCGTCCAGCACGAAACGCCGCACCTGAACATCGCCCGACAGCAGCGGCCAGAGGGCGAGTTCGACCTGAAGCTGGCCGATACGCGCCATGTCGCCGGCATCCGACCAGGGGGCATTGGCGAAGCGGGCGCCGTCCACCCGGACCGCAAGATCGGGCAGAACGTTCAGCCCGACATCCCCCTCGATCACCAGCTTGCGCCCGGTGCGGGCCTCCACCTCGGCGGTGACCCGCTGCACGATCGCCTCGGTCGGGATCAGGAAGGGGGCCGCGATCGCGGCGCCGGCCAGCACGACCACCAGCACCCCAACTGCAATCAGGATCTTCTTCATCATCCGCGCCTCTCTCCCCGGGGACCAGGATACGGTCTGTCAGATGTTCCGAGCCCACCATGCCTTATCCCGGCCCGGTTGTCCGGTGACAGAACATGTCACGGCCCGAATGGCTGCACCCGCAGGGCTACGTCCCGCGACGAAAAAAGGGCGGACCCGCCGAAGCGGATCCACCCTTTCTGTCGTCTTCGCGATCTCCGGCCCGGTCACCCGGGCCGGCGTCGGTCAGGATCCGCCGGGATCACTGCGCCAGACGGATGATCACGACGCGGTTGCGCTGCTCGCGCACGCCGTCGGCGGTCGGCACCGGCACGTCACGCTCGCCATGGGCAACGGCGGTGATCGCGTTGCGCGGCACGCCCAGCTTCACCAGCTCGGCGGTCACCGACTCGGCGCGGCGGGTCGACAGGCGGTCGTTGTACGGGATCGGGCCCGAACGGTCGGTGTGCGCGTCGAGACGCAGCGCGACCGACTTGCGCTCCTTATAGGCCTGGGCCGCATCACGGATGATGTCATAGGCCTGGCCGTGCAGCTGGGCGCTGTCCCACGGGAAGAAGATCTGGAACTCGACCGGCTTCACCACGGCGACCGGCTGCGGCGCCGGGGCGGCCTTGGCCTCGAGCTCGGCCATCGCATCCTCGAACATCTTGCGGCAGGCCGCGATGTCCTCGGGCTGATGGTTCTCTTCCTGCTCCTGGACCCAGCAGTCGAAGCCGGCCTGGGCCTTGGCGGCCGCAACCGGCTTGGCCGAGGTGGCACCGCCGTTCAGCTGCGTCATCAGGCGCTGACGGGCCGAGGACAGGGCCGGAACCGAGGCGGCCGGCAGGTACCAGTCGGAGAGCTGCTCCGGCGGCACCATGGTGCCTTCGCGGGCCCACTCGCCCTTCTGCGCGAAGACGTCGCCGTCGACCCAGTCGAACTCGGCGCGCTCGGCGCGGGCCAGCGCCAGATACTCGTCCGACAGCGCTGCGAGGAACGGATCGGCCGGGGCCGGGGTCTGCGCGATGCTGTCGGGGTCGATCAGACCGCAGGCAGAGATGCTGCCGGCAACGAGGCCGACCACGGCAATGCGGTTCAGCGCGTTCATTATGGATTACCCTCCTTGGTGAAGCCGTTGGGGTGGTTGCCGGGCATCCTATCGAATACGGCAGATGATGCCCGAGTCATCGTCGTGGCTTTTTCGTCACCCTTGATGCCCACCATAGAACACGGCCTGCATCAGGGCTTCTGGCGCGTGATTTCCGGTATCCGGCCGGGTTTCAGACGGTCGGGCACCGCAGCTCACGCTGCCATTCGGAGATCATGCAACCCCCGCTGTGCTTCGCGAGCCTGCACCTTCTCCACGCCGCCCGGCGAGGGGAATGGCGGCAGGCTTCGCACGAAGGCGCGGCTTCGAGAATACTCCCGAAACCGGCCGGGAAAAACAGGCAACCGGCGCCGTTCCGGCCGATCGGGCTTCGCGACGGGCGGGCTCCGGCGTGCCCTCCGTCGCTCAACTCCTGCGGCCGTTTTACGATCCATGATGGGCGGACCGGATTGACGCCACATATTGTCACAGCATCCTTAATGTTTCGCGACACGGGGTCAGGTCAAGGGTTGCGTCGAATGAGTCTGAGCTTGGTGCATCATTCCTGCTACACTGTGCCCTTCCCGCCACGACACCGTTTCCCGATCGGCAAGTTCGCGGCCCTGAAGGCGCATCTGGACCGGGGGCCGTTCGCCGACAGGTTTCACCATATCGTGCCCGAACCTGCCGAGGCGGCTCTGCTGGAGCGGGCCCATACGCCCGATTACGTCGCCGACGTGCTGGCCTGCCGGCTGGATCCGACGGCGATCCGCCGCATCGGCGTGCCCGTCACCCCGCCGGTGGTGATGCGGGCGACGGCATCGGTGGGCGGCACGGTCGCAGCGGTCGAGGCAGCCCTGGCCCGCGGCATCGCCAGCAACACCGCCGGCGGCAGTCATCATGCCCATGCGGGTTTCGGTGCCGGGTTCTGCGTGTTCAACGACGTCGCCGTGGCCGCCTGTCATGCACATGCCACGGGGCGGGCCGGGCGGGTCGCGATCATCGACCTGGATGTTCATCAGGGCGACGGCACCGCCCGCATTCTGGAGGATCAGCCCTGGGCGGTGACCTTCTCGATGCACGGGGCCCGCAACTTCCCGGTCCGCAAGGCCCGCAGCACCATCGATATCGAGCTGCCGGACGGCACCGGCGACGCGGCCTATCTCGATCAGCTGGAAGACGCCCTGCCCGGGCTTCTGGACGCGCCCCGGCCGGATCTGGTCATCTATCTGGCGGGGGTCGATCCGCATCGGGACGACCGGCTGGGCCGGCTGGCGCTGACCGATCGCGGCCTGGCCGCCCGAGAACATCTCGTGCTCGACCGGTGTCTCGCCCGTGGCATTCCGGTGGCCACGGTGCTGGGTGGCGGCTATGACGAGGATGTCGAGGCCCTGGCACGCCGCCATGCGCTTGCGATCGAAACCGCCGTCAGACTTGCAGAGGCCTACAGATTGTGATGGACGACGAGGCGAAGCCCCCCGCTGCCGGCAATTCGGTCGCGGGCATCGCGGCCATGGTGGCCGCCGGAACCAGGCGGATGCTGGAAGAGGCGATGGATATGGCCGTGCTCGCCGAATTTCCGCTCGCCTCGGGCCGGCGGGCCGATCTGATGGCGCTCGACGCCAGAGGGCAGTTCACGCTGATCGAGATCAAGAGCGGCGCCGCGGATTTTCGCACCGACCGGAAATGGCCGGAATATGCCGGCTGGGCCGATCGTTTTCTGTTCGCCGTCGCCCCCGATTTTCCGCAGCAGATCCTGCCCGAAGACGAGGGGCTGATCCTTGCCGACGCCTTCGAGGCGGCGATCCTGCGCGAGGCGAAACCACGCCCGCCGCTCGCCCCGGCCCGCCGCAAGGCGCTGACCCTGCGCTTCGCCCGGATTGCGGCGCGGCGACTTTCGGGCGGCACCACGCCAAGGGACGTCTGAAGGGAGCCTGGCCCTCTGAAGGGGGCTCAGTCCAGTCTGGCCTGCCGCCGAGGCAGGACGGCTTCGATCGCCGAGACGATCTCGCGATCGGTCGGCTCCACCCGCGAGGGCCAGCTCTTTACCGCCCGGCCCTGGGCATCGATCAGATATTTGTGGAAATTCCAGCGCGGCGCCGCGTCGTCGCCAAGCGAGGCGGTCAGCCAGCGAAAAAGCGGATGCGCCTCGTTGCCGCGCACCGTCTGCTTTTCCGCCAGCGGGAAATCGACGCCATAGGTGACGGTGCAGAATTCCCTGGTGCGACCGGCCTCGTCGTATTCCTGGCCGCCGAAATCACCCGAGGGGACGCCGACCACCACGAGGCCGCGGTCGCGATAGTCCTGCCAGAGCTTCACCAGCCCTTCATACTGCCGGGTGAAGCCGCAGAGCGAGGCGGTGTTGACGATCAGCAGCGGCTGGCCGCGCCAGGCCGCCATGTCGATCGTGCCGCCATCGATAGCCGGCAGGGAAAAATCATAGGCCGTCATGCCGCCCACCTCCGCCGTCGCCTGTGTCGACGCCTCACCGCCGGTGCTGCGCGGCAGGGCAGAGGCCGGCAGCACCGCCACAGCCGCGATCGTGGCCGCCGCGGTTACGGCGATACCTGCCGCCAGGATCCTGCCGATGGTCATGATGCGCGCCTTTCCGGCTGAGACACAGAGCCTGAAACGTCAAACAAGCCTGAAACGTGAAGGGCCGCCCTGCCCTCTCCCGTCAGGGGAGAGAATAGGACGGCCCGTCGGTCGTTCAAGCCCGGAACCGGGGGTGCGCCCCCGGGAATTTCCGGGGCTCAGCTCTGCTGGCGCCGCTCGGCGAAGTAGTTGCGGGCATTGACCAGGATCTGGCGCCGGCCGACATGATCGGGCGGGCTGATCATGCCCTCGGACTCCATCCGCTCCACCAGCCGGGCGGCACGGTTGTAGCCGATCTGCAGATGGCGCTGGATGAAGCTGACAGAGACCTTGTCTTCGCGCAGGATCAGCGAGACCGCCTGGGCGAAGATATCGCCGTCATCCTCCCCCTCGGCCGCGACATCGTCGGAGGGCAGCCCCTCCACCGGACCATCGCCGTCATCCTCTTCGGTGACGCTGTAGACATAGTCGGGCCGGCCCTGGCCGCGCAGATGCTCGACCACCTCTTCGACCTCGCGATCGCTCACGAAGGGGCCGTGGACGCGGGTGATGCGCCCGCCGGCCGCCATGAACAGCATGTCGCCCTGGCCCAGAAGCTGCTCGGCCCCCGCCTCGCCCAGGATGGTGCGGCTGTCGATGCGGCTGGTGACCTGGAAGGAAATCCGGGTCGGGAAATTGGCCTTGATGGTGCCGGTGATCACGTCCACCGAGGGCCGCTGGGTGGCCATGATCAGATGGATGCCGGCGGCGCGGGCCATCTGGGCCAGCCGCTGGATCAGGGTCTCGATCTCCTTGCCCGCCACCAGCATCAGATCGGCCATCTCGTCGACGACCACCACTATATAGGGCAGGTGTTCAAGATCGACGATCTGCTCCTCGAAGATCGGCTCCTGCTTCGCCTTATCGTAGCCGACCTGCACCCGGCGGGTCACCTGCTCGCCGCGCTCGGCAAGCTCGGCCACCCGGCCGTTATAGCCTTCGATGTTGCGCACGCCCAAAAGCGACATGGAGCGGTAGCGGCTCTCCATCTCGCGCACGACCCATTTCAGTGCCGCGACCGCCTTGTTGGGGTCGGTGACGACCGGGGTCAGCAGATGCGGGATCTCGTCATAGACCGACAGTTCCAGCATTTTGGGGTCGACCATGATCAGCCGGCACTGTTCCGGCGGCAGCCGGTAGAGCAGCGACAGGATCATGGCATTGATGCCGACCGATTTGCCCGATCCGGTGGTGCCGGCGATCAGCAGATGCGGCATGCGGGTCAGATCGACCACCACCGGCTCGCCGCCGATATTCTTGCCCAGCGCCAGAGGCAGGCGGTGATGCGCCTGGGTATAGGCGGGCGAGGCCAGGATTTCGCGCAGATAGACGGTCGCCCGCGACTCGTTCGGCAGCTCGATACCGATCACGCTGCGTCCGGGCACCACGGCGATGCGCGCGGTGATGGCGCTCATCGACCGGGCGATGTCGTCGGCGAGGTTGATCACGGTCGAGGATTTGGTGCCGGGCACCGGCTCCAGCTCGAACAGGGTCACCAGCGGCCCGCGCCGGACCTCCATGATCTCGCCGCGCACCCGGAAGTTCCTGAGCACGGTTTCAAGCTTGCGGGTCTTGTCGGCCAGCACGCCCTCGTCCAGCGCCGGATCGTCCTCGGCTTCCGAGGTCGCCAGCAGGGCCAGGGCAGGCAGGACATAGCCGGCATCCTGGCCGGCGTCGTCCCAGCTCTCCGGCTCGTCGCCCGCACCGTCCTCAGCTGCCCCGGCCTCGCCGGCCTCTTCATCGGCGGCCGCCTCGTCTTCATCGGCAGCCTCGGCTGCCAAGGCGTCCGCGTCGTCGAGATCGTCATCAACGATATCGTCGAGAGGATCCGCCTCCTCGTCCGCAGAGGCGTCATCAAACGCCGGATCGGCATCGACCGGCGCTTCGGAGACATCCTCCGCCGCGTGCTCGACCGCGGTGTCCTCGTCCGCCATATCCTCGGCAGGCTCGACCGCATCCGTGTCGGCATCGTCATCATCGAGGGTATCAGCGACGGGCCCGGCCATATCGACCGCCTCTGCCTCGGCATCTGCTTCATTGGCGGCGGCCAGCGCCTGGAAGTCGAAGACCGGCTCTTCGCCCGGGATCACCTCGGCGGTCAGCAGCTCGCCTTCCATGAGCGGCGGCGGCAGAACCAGGGGCATGGACAGAGCCAGGGCGAGAGCTTCCGCCTCGTCGGGCCAGTCTTCGCCATCCTCGGGCTCCAGCGCCGGGGCAAGGGCCGCTTCCGACCATTCCACCCCCGCCAGGAAGCCATAGGCAACCGCCAGCGCCTGCGCCTCGTCGATGGTGCCGGTGGCATAGATGACGGCCGCCTGCTCGGTGCCGGGATGGGCTTCGATCGCCCATTCCGGCTGGCCGCTATCGTCCAGCGCCAGCTTGATCAGACGGAAGGGGCGGTCGGTCATCGCGCACCACAGGCCGAATTCCTCGGCACGTGGCGGCATGGCGTTGTCCTGCTCGGGCTCGCGGCGCGGGTCCAGATCGGGCAGCGTATAGGGGCGCCGTGCGGTCATGCGTCCACCCTGTAGGCGGCGACGAGGAGCTTGCTCACCTCGCCGTCGAGATCGAAGAAGGGCAGCACCAGACGTTCCCAGGTCTGCTGCTCGCCGTCGAACATCGCCGTGTACACCCGCGAGACCGGCAGCCGGTCGGCGCGCACCGCATCGTATTCAGCGGCAAGCACGGCGGCCCGGTCGGCCGCGATCCGGGCCAGGGTGCAGCCGGTCAGGTCGCCGCCGAAGGCGGATGCATAAGCGGGGCTGTAATAGCGATAGACGTAACCGCCGGTTTCGTCCAGACCCAGGATGGCCATGTTGTCGAGCCAGGGCCTGAGGTCGGCCGGCGACATGCCGTCGAGAGCGGGAAAGCTGCCGCCGGCGCACAGCCGGAGCCAGAGGCCATAGAGGGCCTTCAGCTTGGGATGCCGCACGACGAGCGCCAGAGTGGATGAGGACATCGCGGAACCGATTACGGTTGGAGAGACGGAACGGAAAGAGGTCGACGCAACGCCGAAGACGGCCGCATCCGGCAGGCCTGCCGGCCACGACCGTCGCGGACGATCCGCCGGATCAGGCCTTGAGCTTCCAGCCGCGGGCCAGCGCCCGCCAGCAGGCGATGCCAAGCACCAGGTCGACGCCGGCCAGCACGGCCATGCCCGCCAGCACCGACCCGTCGGCATGGCCGGTGACGCCATAGCGGAACCCGTCGATCATATAGAAAAACGGGTTGAGATGCGCCGCAAAGCTCCAGCCTTCGGGCAGGCGCTCGACCGAATAGAAGGTGCCCGACAGGAAGGAAAGCGGGGTGATCACGAAGTTGGTGATCGCCGCCATCTGGTCGAACTTGTCGGCCCAGACGCCCACCAGAATGCCGATCAGCGCCATCATCGCCGAGGCGGCGACCAGGTGATAGATCACGAAGCCCGGATGGGCGAATTCGAAATGCACGAAGGGGCTCATCGCCGCGATGAGGACGATGCCGACGGTCACACCGCGGGTCACCGCCCCCAGCGCATAGCCCAGCGTCATCTCGACGGCGGAAAGCGGCGCCATCAGAACGTCGACGATATTGCCCTGCACCTTCGAGATCATCAGCGACGAAGACGAGTTCGCGAAGGCGTTCTGGACCACCTGCATCATGATCAGGCCGGGCGCCAGGAATTCCAGATAGGGCACGTCGCCCACCGTCTCGACCGCCCGGCCGAGGGCGAGCGAGAAGATCGCGAGGAACAGCAGACCCGTCACCACCGGTGCGGTCAGGGTCTGGCCCGCCACCTTCACGAAGCGGCGCACCTCGCGCAAATAGAGGGTCGCGAAGCCCCGCCAGTTGACCGCTCCCATCTGTCGCGGCTCGCCCATGTCGTCACCTCGCTTCCACCGGACCCGACGGCACGCGCCGCCGCCCCCCTGCTTCCGGCCGTTCACGAGCCGGATGGGGCCGCCGGAGGATAAGCGCCATGGGCCGGAGGGGCAAGAGCGGGGCGGGAACGTCTGTCGTACACGCCGGCCCAGGCCTCAGCGTGAGGGTTGGGAGTCGCCTCCCGCTTCCCCCGAATCCTCATCGATCCGCGGCGGGCGGCGGCTGTCTTCGTCGCCGGGCACCGCATGAACGTCGCGCCGGTCCTCGGGGTCCTCTGCCGCTGTTGCCACCGCCGGCAGCTTGGGGGCCGCATGTCCCGTCGCACCCGAGCGCCAGGAGCCTTCGGTCTTAAGCACCTGCACCGGCGCAGCCGGCGCCTTGCCGTCCTTGCCTACACCGAAATAAAGCGTGGTATGCGGGAAGGGGATCTCGATGCCGCGCTCGTCGAAGACCTGCTTGATGCGGGCGAAGAAGGCGCGCTTGATCCCCCATTGCTGGCCGGGCTTCGTCATGATGCGGCCGCGGACGACCACGTCACTGGCACCGAAACGGTCGAGCCCGAAAATCTCGATCGGCTGAAGGATCAGATCCCGGAACTCGGGATCGTGCCCCATGGCGAGCCCGACCTCGCGCATCATCTCGGCCACCTCGCCCACATTCTCGCGATAGGCGACGCTGATATCCAGCAGGGCGTAGGAGAAGTCCTTGGTCAGGTTCTGGACGATGTCGACGGCGCTGAACGGCACGGTGCGCACCACACCCTCCACGTCGCGCAGGCGGATGGTGCGCACGGTCATGCGCTCTACCGCCCCCGTCTGCCCGGCGACGGTCACCACGTCGCCGACCGAGATCGTGTCTTCGAACAGGATGAAGGCGCCGGTGATGAAGTCCTTGACCAGCGTCTGGGCACCGAAACCGATGGCGAGGCCGACGACGCCGGCACCGGCCAGCAACGGCGCGATATCGATGCCGATTTCCGAGAAGACGGTCAGCACCACCACCAGGGTCAGGATGATCATGACCACATTGCGCAGCATCGGCAGCAGGGTCTTGGCGCGTGTGGTGGGCGCGCGATCCCCATCGGATTGCAGGCGCCGCGAAATGGCCCCGTCGACCATTTCCCAGATCACCGCGGCACCGACCACGAAGACCACGATCTTGACCAGCGCCCCCACCACCCGGGCGCCGGCGTCGGAGGCGAGCCAGGCCAGACCGCCCAGACCCCAGACTTCCAGCAGCGCCAGCACGGCGAAGACATGGATGAAGCCAACGATGGCGGTTCGGGTGATGGACAGATAGCGGTTCACCCGGGTTTCGATGCCGGGATGGCGCAGGATGAACTCGTCCGAGACCGAGAACAGCCGCTCCAGCATCCGTTCCGCCGCCATCACCGCCACCCGGTCCAGCAGCAGGATCAGGATGGTGGCGCCGGTCGCCTGCGCCAGAAAGGTGAAGCCGCCATCGACCCCCAGCAGCCAGATCCCGGCCGCAATGGCGACATAGGCCAGCGCCAGCACGTGCCAGACATCGGCGAGACGCGCGCGCAGGGTCGCCATGCCCATGCGCGTCACCTCGCGCGCACGGTCGGCGGCCGCAGCGGCGAGATCGGGGGGAACATCGTCGTCGGTGGTCCGGACATCCGCCTCTGCCGGCGTCACCCCAAGCGGTGCCGAGCCGTCGCCGGGATCGGCCATCGCCGCCTCGGTGCCGGGCACGTCGTCGGCAGCGAACTGGAGCGGCCGGCGGCCGGCGATCACATCGGCGACCTCGCGGCGGTTCTGCAGCACCACCACCGCCGCCAGGCTGGCCACGAACAGGCCGAAGACCTTGGACGCGACCAGCAGTACCGGCGGCGAGACCCCAAGCGTGCGGGCGACATCGTACAGGAACCAGCCATAGACGGTGATGCGCGCGAAGCGCTTCAGCCAGATGTAGAGATAGGCGGCGGTTTCGTCAGAGAAGGGCAGCGGCCGAAGCCGGCGCACCTGCGGACGAAGCGCCATGCGCCCGGCCGCCAGTATGGCGCGCACGGCGATATTGGCCTGCACGACGGCGATCGCGATCATCGCCGCATCGCCGGTCGGGCGCACCAGGGCGGTTGCCGCGGCAGCACCGCCCGCAAAGCCCGCAATGCCCAGAAGATCGATCAGCAGCAGGCAGATACCGCGTGCAGCCCGGCGCCAGCGCGAGGCCGGCGGATTGGTCCCAAGCCGCAGGCGGGGGCGCGACAGCAGCGCCTTGACGATCCATTCCAGCAGAAAGCCCGCCGCAACCACCGCCGCCAGGCGGCCGATCAGCTCAATCCACTGCTCCCGCTTCCGGTCGTTGGCAAGGCCGCGGCCGATACGCTCCAGCTCGTCGGGCGTATGCGACAGCGCGACCGCCGCCTTCTGCAGGTCGCGCCCCAGCGCATCGAGGCGATTGGCGATCACCGTCGCCGGGCCGTCGAGGAAGGGCATCACCAGTTCGGCCGCCAGCTCCTCGCCCTCTGCGGGTGTCGCAGGGGTTTCGGCCGCCTTCAGGCGTTCGATCAGCTTCTCCCGACCCTCCGGATCCTCGAGCAGCTTGATCAGCGCATCCACCTCCGCCTGACCGTCGCTGGCGGCGGCATCGGCAGATCCGGACCCCGTGGAAGGCAGTCCGGGCAGGGTCTGGGCCTGCAGCGGGGCGACGGCGACCGTCGTCAGAAGAAGCAGGCAGACCAGAATCGCAAGCACGATTCGGCGCAGGCGGGCGAAGGCGGTAAGGCGCGGCATCATCGTCTCGCTCGACACGAATGGAACCGTGCCTGAACCGGCACGACCGGGACTGTGGAGACCGTATGTAGCCCGCATCCCGGCGTCAATCATTGCGCCGCACGCCCTGGAAACGTCACGGCCGCCCCCGCATGCTTCGGTGCCGCCGCCCGGCTCAGACAACTGCGTTGCAACGCCCGGATTCGCGTAATTCGGGATGGATATGCGAAACGGATTCAATTAAAGATATAAAAACAACGTATAAGGCGATTTATAAAAAGTATCATATCCTGATACGAGAAAACGCCGAGGCGAGCCGGACCCGCATCCGCATCGATGCGCTCCGTGGGATGGAGCGAAGAGGGGGAGAAGAGGGGCAGATGAGGACGAGCATGGGCCGCGCATGGCGCGGCGGACTGGCAGCCACCCTGAAAGCGGCTGCCGGAACGATGGCCTTTTGCGCCTGGGTGGCAGCCGGCCTGTCACCGATCGGGCCGGCCGCAGCCGCAGACCCGGTCGAGGTCAAATTCGCGACCATCAGCAATACGTCGGATGAATACGCGCTGGGGGTCACCTGGTCCACCCTGCTCGACAAGACCCGGTCGGGCATCACCATGGAAGTGGTGGCCCATGGCGGCACGCCGAAGCTGCTGCGCGGCGTGGTCGACAAGGATTGGGATATCGGCATCATCGCCTCGCCGCATCTGCTCTATGCGCGCGACGGGCTGTTCATGTTCAAGGGCAGGGCCGAGGACGGCAAATACTATGACGACGTCCGCGTGCTGCTGACGCTGGAAAGCGGTGTCGCCCATTATCTGACGCGCGCCGGATCGGGCATCCGCACTCTCGCCGATCTTCGCGACAAGTCCATCGCCGTCGGCACGCCCGGCGGCTTCTCGGGCACGATCAATCTTGCCCTTCTGGCGGCCCATGGGCTGGATCCGGCCAAGGGTGAGGTGAAGGCGCAATACCTTGAATACTCGACCGCCATGGACGAGCTGCGCAACGGCATGCTCGATGCGGTCTATCTCTGGGGCGGCCTGCCGCAGGGGGCCGTCGCCTCGGCGGCGCTGCAGAGCGACCTCGCCTATGTGGGCCTGGATCCGGCCGCCATGGAAAGCTGGCGCAAGACCTTTCCGGCCGCGGAGTATTACGACCTGGTCACGCTGACCCCGGAGCGCATCTCGACGGCCTATGACGGCCATCTGAAGCCCGAGGCGCCGGTGGTGAGCTGGACGACGCGCATGCAGATCATCGTCCATCGCGACATGCCTGACGATGTCGCCTACCGGCTGGTCAAGACGCTGTGGGAGAACATCGACGAGGTTCGCCAGGCCTCGCGCGAACTCTCGATCATGTCGCTCGATCAGGCGGTACAGAGCGCCAGCGGCATCATCCATCCGGGCGCGAAACGCTTCTACGTCGAAGCCGGGGTGATGAAGCCCCAGTCCTGATCCCGGGTGCGCCCCCGCCGCCCGCGACCGCCACGACGGATCCCGAAGACGACCGACCGACCGACCGGCCCGCCCTTTCAGGGCTCGGGCCGGTCGACCGGAAGAGCTGCGTCTTCGATCAGCACCCGAGGACACATCCGATGAGTGTCATCACCGACGGTCCGGCCCGTGCATCGGCGGCCCGTTCCGACACCTGGACGCGGACCACCCGCGGCCTCGCCGATGCCTGCGGCCTCGCCCTCATGATCTTCATCCTGGCGACGATCGCATTGGGGGAACTGCCACTGCCCGTGCAGCGCGGCGCGGTGCTGCTGCTCGGCGCCGCGGCCATCCTGTTTTCCACCCCCACCCTGCCCGCCACCTGGCGCAGCGGACGAACCGGCCGCCTGGCCGATCGGGCACTGACCATCGTCTTTCTGGCCGCCATCCTGGCAGCGATGATCTATGTGTTCATCGACTGGTTCGAGATGTTCTCGTACCGCATGGGCTTTCCGCTGCCCGAAGACGTGATGGTGTTCTGCGCCACCCTGATCGTGACGCTGGAAATCACCCGTCGGGCCTGCGGCATGGGAATGGCCCTTCTGGTGGTCGGCTTCATGGGTTTCGTCTGGGCCGGTCCCTGGCTTCCGGGGGTGCTGCACCACTCCAGCGTGCGGCCCGAAGTGGCGCTTGAAGAGATGTTCGGCCAGGGCGGCATCCTGGGCTCGTCGCTCGGCCTGATGGCATCGATGATCTATGTCTTCGTGCTTTACGGTGCCGTCCTGCGGGCCAGCGGTGCCGGCGAATCGATCATCCGTCTTGCCGGCCGCGCCACCCGGCGCGTTCCCGGCGGGCCCGCCCAGGCCGCCGTCGTCGCCAGCATGGGTTTCGGGTCCCTGTCCGGCTCGGGCCCGGCAAACGTGCTCGCCACCGGCTCGTTCACCATCCCCTTCATGATCCGGGCCGGCTATCGCCCCGCCTTTGCCGGCGCGGTCGAAGCCTGCGCGTCCACCATCGGCCAGATCACCCCGCCGGTGATGGGTATCGTGGCCTTCCTGATGGCCGACATCACCGGCATTCCGTATGTCACCATCGTCGTCGCCTCGGTTCTGCCCTGCCTGCTGTTCTATGCCAGCATCTCGCTCAGGGTTCTGTTCGCGGCCCGGGCGCGCGGCATGGAAGCGGCCGATGCCCGTGCTGCCGCCGAACTGCCGCCGGTCGACCGCGGAGACGTGATCCAGGGCCTGACCGTCGCCGCATCGGCCGGCGGCATCGTCGCCCTGCTCGCCTCGGGCTATTCACCCGCCTATGCCTGCCTTGCCGGTATCGCGGTGATCTTCCTCGGCGGCATCTGGCATGCGCCGATGCGCATGGGGCCGCGGGTCGTCATCCGCGTTCTGATCGAAGCGGCCCGCGACGGGCTGGGCCTGCTCGCCATGTGCGCCGCCGTCGGCATCATCCTGGCCGTGGTCAACATGACCGGCATCGGCCTCGCCTTCAGCAAGCTGGTTCTGGCGGTCGGCGGCGACGACCTGTTCATGGCGCTTCTGGCGACGATGGCCGCCTCTCTGGTGCTCGGCACCGGCCTGCCGACGACGCCGGCCTACCTGCTGCTCGCCTTCACCGTGGTGCCGGCCCTCACCCAGCTCGGGCTGTCGGTGATCACCGCGCATCTGTTCATCTTCTATTTCGGCATCATGTCGGCGATCACCCCGCCGGTGGCGCTGTCGGCCTTCTCGGCCGCCTCGATCTCGCGCGTTCATCCGATGCGGCAGGCCATGGCCGCGGTCCGGCTGGGGGCGACCGGTTTCATCATCCCCTTCCTGATGGTCTACCATCCGGGAGTGCTGATCGTGGACCAGGCGCCGCTCACCGTCCTCACCTCCACCCTTGCCTGCCTGGTGGCGGTGACGGCGCTGGCGGCAGCCGATCAGGGCTGGCTGATCCGCCGGCTCCATCCGGGCTGGCGGTTGCTGCTGGCAGCCGCGGCCTTCGGGTTGATCCTGCCCGAGGCGCTGTCCACCGTTGCGGCCGTGGCGGCGCTCACCCTGGTGATGACGGTCCAGATCGTCCTGGCCCGTCGCGAACGGGCCGCACGGCCGGCGGCACTGGCCGCGGAATAGGGCGCCCCCGATCCCCAGGCGTCACAGGTTCCGGCGCCGCGACCTACAGCATGTCGCGGAGCCGGAACCAGGCCATGGTCGCGACCAGCAGGGGGGTCCGCGCCCAGCCGCCGGGAAAATCGATGTGGCGCAGGCCGTGGAACAGATCGAAACGGCTGCGATCACCGGTCACGGCCTCGGCCGCCAGACGCCCGGCCAGCGCCGTGGCAGCCAGGCCATGGCCTGAAAACCCCTGCAGCACCAGGATCTCTGGCGTCACCGCGGCGAAATGCGGCGTGCGGTCATGGGTGATGTCGACGAACCCGCCCCAGACCTCGGCGGTCGGCACATCGGCCAGATCGGGGAAGATGCCGATCATGGTCCGGCGCATCGCGGTGTCCAGGTTCAGCGGCTCCAGCGTCGAATAGCTGACCCGGCCGCCGAACAGCATCCGGCGGTCGCCGGCCAGGCGGAAATAGTTGAGCGCGAACTTGCAGTCCGACACCGCCACCCGGCCGGGCAGCAGCCGCTCGGCCAAGGCCGGATCCAGCGGCTCGGTGGCCAGTACATAGGTGCCGACCGGCATCACCTTCCAGCGCACCTCGGGGATCAGCCGGCCATTCTCGTGATTGGCGGCGGCGACCACCGCATCGGCGGTGATGCTGCCATGCGGCGTCTCCACCCGAGGCGGCGCGCCCCGGTGGAGGGCGGTGGCCGATGTCTCCTCGAAGATCCGGACTCCCGCCTCTTCGGCCACGCGCGCCAGACCGAGCGCATAGGCCAGCGGATCGAGATGGCCGGCGCCGCGGTCCAACATGCCGCCGATATAGCGCGGGCTGCCGACATGCTCGCCGATATGGGCGGCGGGGATCAGCTCCGACCGGTCATAGCCCCAGGCGCGTTCGCGGGCCAGCTCCGCTTCCAGCCCCCGCATATGGCGGGGCTTCAGCGCGGCCATCAGAACGCCCTCGGCAAAGTCACAGTCGATTTTATGACGAGAGATGCGATCGCGGACCAGGTCCAGCGCCTCGACGCTCATGCGCCACATGGTGCGGGCCTTGTCTTCCCCCACCTTGGCGATCAGCCGGTCGGTGCCGGCCGCGAAGCCGTTCAGCAGCTGGCCGCCATTGCGCCCCGAGGCCCCCCAGCCGATCCGCCGCGCCTCCACGACCGCCACACTGAGCCCGCGCTCCGCCGCCTCGATCGCCGTCGACAGCCCCGCCAGTCCGCCGCCGATGACACAGAGATCGACCCTGAGATCACCCTCCAGCGGCGGCCGCCGGCGCATGCGCCCCAGATTGTCTGCGGCATAGCGCGACCGGACATGCGGTTCGGGCGCAAGCGCCGGGACAGGGGCGGTGGTGACGTCGGCGCACATCGGGGCCAAACCTTCCTTCTGGCAGCACGAGGGCGCTCCGTTTCCGCCGGGAGGGAAAAGAACGCCCGGCGAGAGTAGCCCGGCGAAAGTATCGGGCGCACCCGCAGGCCGGTCAAGGAAGCCCCGCGGAGGGTGTCACGACGCCGGGCCGGCGGCAATCTCCAGCAGCCAGTCGCGCACCGCGATCACGTCCGGCGCCGATCGTTCCGTTTCCGGGATCAGCAGGTGATAGCCGTCCCCCGGCAATTCCGGGCCGAAGGGCGCCGTCAGCAGGCCGGCGGCAAGGTCGTCGGCGACCAGGGTCAGGCTGGCGATCAGCGCCCCATGGCCGGCGATCGCCGCCTGGATGGCATGGGCGTCGTCGGTGAAGCTCAGCACCGCCGTGCCCGCGGGTTCCGGCCTTCCGGCGGCGCCGGCCCAGGCCCGCCAGTCGGGCACGCGTTCCTGCCGCCGCCAGTCGACCCTGAGCAGCGGCACCTTCTCAAGATCCTCGGGCGACCGCAGGCCCAGCCGCGGGCTTGCCACCACGCCGAAGCGATCGGTGATCAGGGTTTCGGCCACGAGCCCCGGGAAGGGCCCCCGGCCGTAGCGCACCGCCAGATCGGCAATGCCGGTGCCAAGCTCGACCACATCATCCGAGGCGTGCAGGCGAAGCTCGTGACCGGGGAACCGCGCCCGAAACCGGCCGAGCGCCGGGATAAGCCGCTTCGCAGTGAACAGGCCGAGTGCGGTCAGTGTCACCGCCCGCCGCGGCGCCGGGGGGCGAAGCGCCGCCACCGCCGCCGCCATGGCGTCGAAGCCGTCGCGCAGCACCGGAAACAGCCGGTCGCCGGCGGGGGTGGTCACCACCTGCCGCACCCGCCGTTCGAACAGGGGCAGGCCCAGCGTCTCTTCCAGCAGGCGGATCTGATGGCTGACGGCGGTGGGGGTGACACCAAGCTCGGCCGCGGCCAGCCGGAAGCTCTGATGGCGGGCCGCCGCCTCGAAGGTCTTGAGCGCCTGGAGCGGCGGCAGCCTGCGGGAAGGGATCATGGATGAACTGATCTTCATTATCGGCTGAGGGATACGATTTTGTCAGCCGCCGGAATTCAGGGCAATTCTCATGTCATCCACACTCCACGGATGAAGGAGATGCATCATGATCCGGCTGCTGCAGATCGATGCCAGCGCCCGCCCCGGCCGCTCGGGCACAGATCCCCATGGCTCTCACACCCGCCGGCTGACCGCGCGTTTCGCAGATCGGTGGCGGCAGCATCGCCCCGACGACGAGATCATCTGCCGCGATGTCGGTCTCGCGCCGCCGGCCCCCGTCGACGCCGACTGGGTCAGGGCTGCCTTCACCCGGCCCGAGGCGCGCGACGACGCCATGCAGGCAAGGCTTGCCGAAAGCGACCGGTTGACGGCGGAACTCCTTGCCGCCGACATCGTGGTGTTCGGGGCGCCGATGTACAATTTCGGCCTGCCGTCAGCGCTCAAGGCCTGGATCGACAATATCGTGCGGGTCGGTGTCACCTTCGGCTTCGACCGCGCCCGCGGCGACGCGCCTTATTGGCCGATGCTGCCGGCGGGCAGGCGGGCGGTGGTCCTGACGGCACGCGGCGACCTGGGATATGGGCCGGGCGGCATTCAGGCCCATAACGAGCTGGTGGTGCCCGGGCTCGCCGCCCCGTTGCGCTATATCGGCATGGGCGCGGTGGATGTGGTGGCGATCGAGGGCGACGAATTCGGCGACGACCGCCTTGCGGCTTCGATCGCCGCGGCAGAGGCGGCAGTGGACCGCCTGGTCGACCGCCTCACCGTCGGCGGCGCAGCCAGATGACGAGACCTGTGACATAGAACACCGGCAGGGCGAGCCCGGCCAGAAAGGCCACCACCTGCCCGGGCCATCCCAGCATCAGCCGGCCGTGCAGCGCGTTCATGACCCCGTGCAGATCCGGACCGTGGGACATCGCTTTCACGGTGCCGCAGCCCGGGTCGACCATGAGCCTGCCGGTGGTCGTCGTGACCATCCAGCCCGGCCCGGCTGCCATCACTCCCAGAAAGCCACCGCTTTGCGATGCGGCGAGCCCCAGGCGCACCGCGGTGGCGGCATCCGGCACGGCCACGCAGGCATCGTCCGGCACTGGTGGGGCCGCAGCGGCGGGCGGCAGACCACGCCGCGCGCCGCCAATCAGATCGGGGCGCGCAAGCAGTGTGCCGGTCACCGCCACCACCGCCAGCGGCAGCAGCAGCCAGATGCCTGCGGTCACGTGCAGCACCCTGATCTGCCGATGCCAGGGCCCGGCGAGCGACGGCAGCAGCCTGCGGCGCCAGGCACCCGGCCGCCGCCCGCCTTCCGGTCGCCGTGGCCACCAGAGGCAGGCCCCCGTCGCAAGCGACAGGCAGAGCACCACCCCGACCACCGCCACCAGCCCGGCGCCGATCGGGCCGCCAGCCAACGCCCGATGCAGATCCAGCACCTGCGCGAAGGCGAGATCCCCGAACGGACGGATGCCGAGCAGGTCGCCGCGCGCGGGATCGAAGGTCGCGACAAGAAAGCGCGGACCGCCATCGCCGGCCGGTTCGGTCAACAGGGCAAGCACGGTGGCGACCGGCATCGGCCCGCTGCCGGGGGCCGTGACAGACAGCAGACGGCGCGGCCCGGTTGCGATCGCCTGGGCCGCCTGCACCTGAAGATCGGGCGGCAGGGGCGCCGCGGCAGGATCGACCGGTCTTGCCATCGCCCCCAGTTCCAGGCGGAGCCACGGCTCCTTCACCACCAGGGCGGCACCGGTCACCCCCAGCAGGGCCGCCACCGCTCCGATGGTCAGCCCCAGCCAGAGATGCAGCTGCAGCCAGATCTTCCGCCAGGATGGCCGGACAGGGCGGGGCATCACGGCGCCTCCCTGAGCCCGGCCTCGGCCAGGCGCAGCGCCGCCGACCGCCGGGCATGCAGCACGGCCGCGACGGCGAGACCGGCCGCAACGGCCACCGCCAGGAAGGCACCGCCATAGCCTGCGGCGGCGGCAAAGGCGGTGACCGCCGACGAGGTGCCGATTTCTCCCAGATCCCGGGTGCTCTGCACCGAGGTCATGTCGGTCCCGGCCTGGCCGGCGGCAGCGGCGAAGCGCATGGCCAGGGCCATGGCCGCGACCGAGGCCGCCCCGGCCCCGAAGGCGCCGAGCGCGGCGGCGAGAACAGGCAGTGACAGAGGCACCGGGGCGGGCGTGAGAGGCAAAAGACCCGCCGCCTGCGCTGCCCAGATCAGCGCCGCCAGCCCTGATGCCCCAAGTCCGGCGAACAGCGCCCGCCAGGCGCCGAGAC
This sequence comes from Tistrella mobilis, assembly GCF_039634785.1. NCBI lineage: Bacteria > Pseudomonadati > Pseudomonadota > Alphaproteobacteria > Geminicoccales > Geminicoccaceae > Tistrella > Tistrella mobilis. Next base: position 42,737 of record NZ_JBBIAB010000027.1, read on the forward strand.
GCGCCACCATCCAGGCCCCGCCACCACAGCCCAGCAGAATGGTGACGGCACCGGCCGCGATGCCGAGCCGGCCGACCGCCGCGATCGTCCAGCCGGCATCGATCAGGAACAGCTTCCAGAGGCCGAAGCCGGCGCTGGCTGTGACGGCGGAAAGCAAGGCCACCGCCAGCAGGGGCAGTGCGCCGGGCCGGGTGGCGAAGGCTTTGAGGCTGGCCCGGCTGCGCGGCGCGTCGCCATGCTGCAGGGCCGGCCCCTCGCGCCAGAGCAGGGCCAGCACCAGCCCTGCCGCAACCACCCCCGCCACCACCAGCAGCGCGCCGGTCAGGCCGATCAGGCCGGCCAGCACCAGCGTGCCGGAGCCGCCGAAGAAGAAGCCGATCATGGTCCCGGCCACCTGAATGCCGTTGGCTCGGGCCAGATCGCGGCCGTGGAAGTGTTCGGCCGCAAGCCCGTCGGTGGCGGTGTCCTGGGTGGCGCCGGCAAGCGAGGCAAGCGCGAAACCCGCCACCAGCCAGCCCGAGACGGTCTCGGACACCCCCGTCGCCACCACGGCCAGCAGGGTTGCCAGCACCAGCGACTGCATCGGCAGCACCCAGCTCCGCCGACGGCCGAGGCGCGGCGACCACCGGTCGTCGACCAGCGGCGCCCAGAGGAATTTGAGCACCCAGGGCAGCCCGACCAGCGGCAGGAAGGCGAGCCTGTCAAGGGCCGCCCCCTGCTGGCGCAGCAAGCCCGGCAGCGCCTCCATCGCCAGGCCCAGCGGAATGCCCTGGGTCATGTAGAGGACGGCGATCATCAGGAAGGCGAAGGGACGACCGGTTCCGAGGGTCATGGCGTCACCAGCTGTAGCGCAGGCTGGCCACGACCGTGCGCTCATAGCCCAGGCTGCAATTGGCCTCGGACGAGCAGCCGGCGACGTAATAGCGGTCGAAGAGATTGCTGGCGTTCACCGCCACCCGCCAGTCGCCCAGCTGATAGCGCACCCCAAGATCGACGAGCGTGACATCGGGCACGGTGAAGCTGTTGCGGGCATCGCCGGCACTTTCGCCCACATAGCGGACACCGGCCCCCAGCCCCAGCCCGGCCAGCGGCCCGGACCGCACCGTGTAATCGCCCCAGAGCGAGGCCATCTGATCGGGGATGCCGGTCGGCTTCCTGTGCAGATCGGCGCCCAGGCTGCGGGTCACCTCGGGATCCTGCCAGGTATAGGCGCCGATCAGGCTGACGCCTCCGCCCAGTTCGGCCACCGCCTGAAACTCGATACCGCGGCTCCAGATCTCGCCGGTCTGATAGCGGGCCGCCGGGTTGGTGGGGCTTGCGGTGACGACATTGGTCTGGGTGAGATCGAACCAGGCCAGGGTGAAAAAGCTGTCGAAACCGTCGGGCTGGAATTTGGCCCCGACTTCCAGCTGCTCCGCCTCCGACGGCCGGAACGCCCGGCCATCGACATCCGTGCCCGAGACCGGTGAGAACGAGGTCGACCACGAGACATAGGGGGTCAGGCCCGCCTCGAAGGCCCAGGCCGCCCCCGCCCGCCAGGTGAAGGCATCATCGGACCGGCTGGTGCGGGCGTCGTTGTCCATATGGTCGGTGACCCGGCTGCGGGCCCAGTCCTGCCGGCCACCCAGGCTCAGCACCAGCCCCTGGGGCAGGCGGATCTGCTGGTGGGTATAGACGCCGATCTGGTCGATCCGGGTGGTGTTGTCCGAAACCTTGAGCGACGGGTTGGCGATCGCCTGACCATAGACCGGGTCATAGAGGTCGATCGGCGTTGCCGCACCCATGAACTGGTAGAAATCCTCGGCGTTGTAGCGGTAGTCCAGGCCGAAGAGCGAGGTGACGGACGCCGGCCCCGCCTGCCAGTCCGCCTGGAGCTGGGTATCGGTGTTGAAGAGATCCGCATCGACACCGAAGCGATAGGCACCCCGGTTGACCATGGTGCCGTCGGTCGCAAGCGGGGTGTAGGCGTAGACATTGGCCTGATCGAAATCGAGCCGGTCATAGCGGGTGTTCTGACGCAGCTGCCAGCGGTCGTCGAAACGATGCTCGAAAGCCCAGCCGAAAGCGGTCTGGGTGCGGTCGAATTCGTTGAGCGATGGATCGCCGGAATAGCGATTCATCGGGATCCGGCCATGGGTGTTGGGCAGCACCGTGCCCGAGGCGGGCAGCGGGCCCGGAGTCCCCGCCTCGTCCTGCTGACGGCTGGCGAGCAAAGTGAGGCTGGTATCCTCGCCAAGTGACAGGGTCAGCGCCGGGGCGACATAGATCCGGTCGTCGCGGTTATGGTCGATCTGGGTATCGGCATCGCGGGCAAGGGCCGTCAGCCGGAACAGGGCGCGGCCGTCATCCACCAGCCGCCCGCTCAGATCCACGGCCGCCTGCAGCCGATCGTGGCTCCCGCCCGAGATTTCCACCATGTGCAGCGGATCGGCGGTCGGGCGCTTGGTGATCGCATTGATCAGCCCGCCCGGTGCCGCCTGACCATAGAGCACCGAGGCCGGGCCGCGCAGCACCTCGATCCGCTCCAGGCCGAAGGGCTCGATCCGGGTGGTCATCTGGTTCGACATCTGCCGGAGCCCGTCGCGATAGAGGCCGAGCGTGGTGGCATTGAAGCCGCGGATGGTGAGCTGGTCGTATCGATTGTCGGCATTGGCGAGGCCGGTGACGATACCCGGCGTGTAGCGCAGTGCCTCCCCCAGGCTCTGGGCCTGCTGCATTTCCATCTGCTCGCGGGTCACCACCGATACCGATTGCGGCGTTTCGGACAGCGGGGCATCGGTCTTGGTGCCGATGGTCGCGGTCTGGGCGACCACACCGCCGGCCGGCCTCCACGACGCGGGGCGCGTCTCCTGCACCTGAAGGGCGGGCAGGGTCTCGGCATCCTCTGCATCGGCGGCAAAAACCGGCGAGACCTGGGAGAGCAGCCCGGCAGCAATCAGGAGCGTGGGCGACAGCCGGGCGGAGCCGGAACGGGAGAGCGGCATGAGTGAGGCCTCTGATATCGGCAGGAACGGAGACGGACGGCGCGCGTCATGTTGCGAATGAATCGCATCTACGGCCGGTCTCCGAAATGCCGGAGGCCTACGATGGCAGGAGTCAGATCTCCGCGGACGGGCGGCGGGACCGGGTCAGCGCAACCGCCCGGGAGAGATGCCGAAGCGGCGACGGAAGGCGGTGGACAGATGATTGGGGCTGTAGCCGACCCGATAGGCGGCCTCGGCGACCCCCATCTCGCCGGTCGATATCAGGCGATAGGCCAGCTGCAACCGTTCCTCGGCGACGAAATCGGCGATGCTGGTGCCGAACTGGCGACGGAAGCCGTCGGTCAGCTTGCGCACATTCATTCCCACCCGCCTTGCCAGCACCGGCAGCGTCGGCGCATCGGCCGGCGCGGTCTTCAGGATGTGATATGCCTCTCGCAGCCGTTCCAGATCGCGGCTGGTCAGGCGCGCGCCCCGGCCGTCGGTCTCAAGGAAGCCGGCTGCAACCGTCGCGACCAGTTCCAGCCCTTTGGCCGCCCGCCAGGCCCGGCCGATACCGCCCGAGAACGGGCAGGTCGCGATCTGCAGAGCCAAAGCGCAGGCCGTCCGCCCGGCCCGGGCCTGGTGAATGCCCGGTGCGCCGGATCCGGCGCCCAGCCGCTCCGCATCGCTGCCGAGCAGATCATCGCGAGAGGCGGGATCGAGGGCGATGGTCACGTAGCGCACACCATCCTGCGCCGTCATGCCGTGGCGGGTCTCGAAGGCCCGTTCGGCCACCAGCAGGCAGATCGCCGGCCCGGCGATGTCGAGATCCCTGCCGCCGTCGACCGTCAGGCCGAAACGACCGCTCATGACAAGACCCAGCTTCAGACCGGGCAGCACCGTCTCTGTCGGCAAGGCCGACGGATCAGCGCGGAAGACACCATCCGCAACCGCGATGCTGAACGAGGAGACCGACATGCGCACACCTCCAGCCCCCGTCGACGGGGCAGGACAGGAATCACTTGCCGCGACCCTAGCATTTATTGAGAATCAATCGCAACAGAGCCCGACCCGGCAGCTGCGGCGATTTGCGCGGGTCTGGCGGCTTGAAACTCGCGCAGGTCCTGCCAGGATCGGCCCGGTAGTTCCATGACAGAAGGCAGTCGACAATGGCCGTGACCCGCCGCGAACTCCTGCTCGGCAGCGCCGCCGGCCTCGCCATCGCCGCCGGCACCAGCCTGATCACCCGCCGGGGCATGGCTGCCGCCGACCTGACCCTGCCGGTGGGCGGGCTCGACCATCCGATCGTGCCGGGCACGGTCACCCGCGACATGATGAGCTTCGCCACCGATGGCCCGCCGCCGGTGCTGCGCATGCGCCGCGGCCGGCCGTTCACCGTCGATGTGGTCAACAACCTGGCCGAGACGACCGTGGTCCACTGGCATGGCCTGCGGATCGACAACGCCATGGACGGCGTGCCCTATCTGACCCAGGCCCCGATCGATCCGGGGCAGAGCTTCCGCTACACCCTGACGCCGCCGGATGCCGGCACCTTCTGGTACCATCCCCATTGCAACACGCTGGAACAGATGGGCCGCGGCCTGACCGGGCTGCTGGTGGTGGAAGAGGACGAAGATCCCGGCTTCGACCGGGATCTGCCGCTCAACATCCGTGATTTCCGCCTGGGTCAGGACGGCCAGTTCATCGAATTCTTCCGCGCCCGTGCCGCCGCCCGTGGCGGCACGCTGGGCACGGTGTCGACCGTGAACTGGCAGGTGGAGCCGGTCTACGATCTGCCGGCGGGCGGGCTGATCCGCCTCAGGCTGGCGGTCACCGACGTCACCCGGGTCGGCCTCTACGAGGTGACCGGCGGCGAGGCGCAGGTGATCGCCCTCGATTCCAACCCCCTGCCCCGGCCGCTGCCGCCCCGGGGCGTGCTGCTGGCCCCCGGACAGCGGGCCGATATCGCGCTGCGCATGCCCGACAGTGCGGACGAGATCGTCACCCTGGCCCTGCGCCTGCCCCAGGGGCCCCAGCCCATCGCCCGCTTCCGGCCGGCCGGCAAGAGCGCCCGGCGCAGCCTGATGGAGCTGAAGCCGCTGGTGGCGAACCCGGTTGCGGAGCCCGATCCTGCCCGGGCGGAGATCCTGGAATTCGTCTTCGGCTGGTCGCCCGGCGGCAAGCCGCCGGTCGCCAGCATCTGCGGCACGCTGGGCTACACTTTCTGGTCGATCAACCGCATCGCCTGGGAAGGCGACACCCCCGACCCGATGGCGCCGCTCGCGGTTCTGAAACAGGGGAAGCCCTATGTGCTGCGGCTGCGGAACGAATCGCCCAACGACCATCCGATCCACCTTCACGGGCTGACCTTCCGGCTGCTGCGGTCGGACAAGCGCGAGATCCTGCCGCTGCTCACCGACACCGCCCTGCTGCAATCGGGCGAGACCATGGACGTGGCCCTGGTCGCCGACAATCCCGGCGACTGGGCCTTCCACTGCCACGTCATCGAACATCAGAAGACCGGGCTGACCGGCTATCTGCGCGTCGAGGCCTGAGGTCAGCCGCCCGCCAGTTCCACCCCCACCCCGGCCACGGCGAGCAGGGCCGTGATCGCGGGCGGCGGCGGGGTATCGGTCACCACCAGGTCGACCTCGGTGATCACCGCCAGCGAGACCAGACCACGGCGGAAGAACTTGCTGCCGTCGACCGCCAGGATGGTGCGCTTCGCCTGCTGCATCGCCGCGCGCACCGCCTGCACCTCGCCATGATCGTCATCGCCCATGATGCCGTGCTCGTCGATGCCGCTGACCGAGATCACCGCGGTGTCGAAGCGGAAGGCGCCGATGAAATCGACGGTCTCGTGGCTGAAGACGCCGGCATCGACATGGCGGACGAACCCGCCCGGAACCGCGACGGTGGCGCTTTCCACCTCGCTCAACAGGGCTGCGCTGCGCAGGCTGTAGGTCACGACCCGCAGGTTCTGCCGCCCGGTCAACGCCTGCGCCACCGCTTCGCAGGTGGTGCCGGTATCGAGGAAGACCGCCGATCCGTCCCCGACCAGCTCTGCCACCCGCGCACCGATCCGCGCCTTGCCGTCGGCATTCTCGACCCGGCGCTGACGATAGGTCGGCGGGTCTATGGGCGGCGCCGCAAGCGTGCCGCCGCCGTGGAGCCGGCGGACCAGCCCCGCCTCTTCCAGATCGATGAGATCGCGGCGCGCCGTCTGGGTGGTCACCCCGAAGCGGGTCGAAATCTCGTCGAGCGAGATGAAGCGATGTTGCTGAAGATGCGCGACGAGCTGCGCCTGCCGTCGGCTCTTCTTGTCCGTGTCGTCCATTCGTCCCCCGAAACCGGATGAGGTCTCGCGTCGATGAGACCTCACTATATACGCGGACGGGGAGGGGGTGTCCCCCTCCCCGTCCGTTCTGACGACGGTGGCTGCGATCAGAACTGAATGCGCAGCTTCGCCGTGACCGAGTGGTCGGTGACGTCGCTGCCGAACTGGCCGCCATAGCCGACCGACAGGGCGGTGTCGTCGGTGAGCCCGACCTCGAGACCGGTGCGCAGGACGGCGGTGTTCTCCGCAATCGCGGCACCGGTCACGCCGAAGCCCGAGCCGCCGGCGGCGAAGCGCAGATCCGCATCGGGGTCGACATCGCCGAAGGCATGACGCCAGCCCAGTTCCGCCCGGAAGGCCGCCGGGGTCTCACCCAGGCCGAATTCCTGCACGGTGCGCAGGCCGAGGGTCGTGAAGGTGGTGCGCATGTCGACGCCATCGCCCGCGAGGGCCGCAGCACCGCCGGTCTCGGTGAAGTCGTCGCCCGACAGGCTGATATGGGCCACGCCGGCGAAGGGCTCGAAGGCGCCATGGCTGGTATCGAAGCGATAGTTCACCTCGCCGAAGACCTGGGCGGCATTGACGTCGTAATCCGCGGTCAGGGTTTCGGTGGTGCCGGCATAGGCGACATGGCGGGTGGTCTCGGCGTCGTTCAGGCTGTAGGCCGCACCCAGATGCGCGCCGAAGCCGCCCATGCGGGTCGCGGCATAAAGACCGACATGATAGCTGTCGGCATCGAGCTTGCTCCCCGTGCCGTCCTGCTTGACCGAAGCCTGACCGAAGCCGGCGAAGGCACCGATCCGCCAGTTTTCGCCGACCGCGGCATCCAGGCCGAACAGCGTGCCCGAGGTGTTGCGGTCGATCGAGGTGACGTCGTCGCCATCGTTCGAGCCCCAGGCGCCATAGGCCTGCAGCCACATCCGCCCGGCACCGAAGGCCGCGGAAGCCGGGGCCTCGATGCCGGCGCTGAGCGCGCCCTGGGCGGCGACCACGTCGCCGACCGCCATCGCACCCTGCATCAGCGCACCGGCCGCCGAGGCATGCAGCTCGCCCGACAGGCTGTCGAAGGCGGCACTCGCCGTCCCGGTGTCGGTCAGCACCACCGCATCATAGACGGCATTGCCCATGGCAAGGCTTTCGACCGCGGCAGCCGTGGCGCGCTGATTGGCCGTGCCGGCCACGCTCCTGAACGAGGTGTCGTTGCGCTCCAGGCGGAGCGTGACGTCCTTCGCCCCATAGCTGAGCGTCGGGTCGAGGAAGGCCAGAGAGCTGGTCACGGTGCCGAAGCTGCCGGTCACGCCCTCTTCCGCGGTCAGGATGGTGTAGTCGGTCAGCGGCGCATAATTGCCGCCCGCCGCCATCGCCAGCACCGAGCCCGCAAGGGAGGCGCTGCCGGTGACGTCGACCCGGTCGGCCTTGCCGTCGGCATCCACCTCGACCTCGTAAACCGAGCCCTCGGCCATGGTCAGGTCGCCTGCGACCTTCAGCGTGCCGATCGACCGGCCCGGCGCCAGACGGCCACCCGAGGCAAGGGTCAGATTGCCGACGGTGCCGGTCCCGCCCAGAACGGCGCCGTCCTGAACCGTCGTCAGGGTCGAGCCCGCCAGCGAGCCGTCGACATTCAGCCGACCGGCCGCAACCGTGGTGGTACCGGTGAAGCTGTTCGCGGCCGTCAGCGTCAGCGTGCCGGCGCCGGTCTTGGCAAAGGCACCCGTGCCGCTGAACACGCCCGAGGCGGTGACCGCCGCATCGGCATCCGCCACCTCGATGAAGCCGCCGCCGGCCTCGACCGAAACATTGCGGGCCAGCGTCGCCATCTTTGTGCCGGCAATCCGCAGCCCGCCATTGTCGAGCCGGAGCTGCGCCGTGGCGTTGCCGAGTGCCGCGTCCTCGTCCACGATCACCGTGCCACCATCGGTCACCAGGGTCTCGCCGATGAAGGAATGGTCGTCGATGCAGTATTCCTGGATGGCAGCCTGGAAGCGCGGATCGTCGCTGGCGCAGTCGAGCAGGGTCTTCTTCTCAGTCTCGGTCAGGCCCGCCAGAACCGGCATGCCGTTCTCGTCCGAGATCTGGCCCAGATAGAGATCGGTCCGCATGTTGTTGCGGGTGAGGTAGAAGACCTTGCCCTTCTCCTCGAAGACCGCGGCAGCGCCACCCCAGACCAGCCGGGTCGCCTCGGCCTCGTCTGCGGTGCCGGCGCCGGTGGTATAGGTTTCGAGCGCCGGGCCGACCCATTTGACCACATGGGCCACGGGCTCGTGGTCGGAGAGCGGCGTGGTGCCGTCATTGGCATAGCCGGTGTCGTCGAGCACGCCGGTATAGGCGTCATCGGCGGCATCGGCCAGGACCTGCCACTTGCCGAAGGGGCGCGAGGCCATGAAATGGTCGATCGTCACCCGGTCCCAGCTGGTCCAGGTGTTGGTGTGATCCTCACCCGCCGACGGCCAGGTGGTGCTGCCGTCCGCCAGGTCATGGGGCGCGTAGGTCTCGCGCTCGCTTTCCTTCTGCAGCAGGATGTACTGCTTCTTCAGGATGTTCATGGTCTGCGGCGTGTTGCCGGCAACCGGATAGGTCTCGTCCTCGAAGGTCAGGCCCTTCTCGGCCATGTCCTTGGCGACGATCTGTTCCCATTGCCGCCAGCTCATGCTGGAAATGCTGTCGATCCCGGGGAATTCGTCGCGATGGGTGTCGAAATAGCCCTGGATGACATTGCGGTAATGGGCGCTGCCATTGCCGTCCACCGCCTGCATGGCGGCAACATAGGCCTCGAAATCGGCCTCGCGGCCCTCGGGCGTGTACTGCTGGGCCAGCTGTCGCCAGAGCTCCGAACTGCCGCCGTCGATGATCGTGCGGGCAAAGAGATAGGACTGCTGTTCGGCACGATGCAGGCCACGCTCCGACAGGTCGCCGGCATTGAAGTCGCCGGTGATGATGATCGGCTTGCCCTGGGCCCGGGCCCAGTCGTTCAGCGCCTTGGCCTCGTCGATACGATAGGTCGGCTCGTCGTAATAGTTCAGATGCACCGTGCCGACGATGGTCTCGGGCGTCCGGTTCTGCGCCTCGACCGTCTGATACGAGATCCGCACGCCGTTCTCATAGGCGCCATGATCGCCGGCGAGCCGGGAGGCGAGACCGACATCCCCGATCTGGCCGGTGGTGTAGGTGCCGAGCCCTTCGCTCTCCAGCAGCGGCGGAATGGTCGCGAGGTAGGTCGTGCCGCCGCGCAGCTCCTGGAAGGTCAGGATGTCGTAATTGCCGTTGACCAGGAATTCCGACATCGCCGCCGCCGGGTTCGGCTTGAAGCGGTCACCCCAGGTGTTGAGCGACAGAATGCGCAGCTCGCCGTCCTCCGCATGGACCGGCGTATGCAGAAGCGGCAGGATCGCCACCGTGGACAGAAGCAGCATCTGCAAGCGCCGGCGGGGCGGCCTTGCGCGAAGGTCGGAGCGGGTCATCTCATCTTTCCTCACATGCGGCGCCGGAGGGGAGGCCGAAGCCGGCGCCGAATGTAAGGATAGCGACTCTTAATGTATGAAAGATGACATTCTGGACGATCAGGCGACTCTCATACTCCCATACCCTTGTATCGCCTCCGGAACATCGGATCAGGCTGCCGGGCGCCGGCGGCTCCGGCGCCGCCTCGCCGCCAGATGCATCAGAAGCACCAGGGCCAGAAGTCCCAGCCCGGCAAGTTCGCTCATCCGATCCGGGGTCATGATCAGCAGCCCGGCCACGAAGCCGGCCATCCGCTCCGGACCGCTGATCCTGCCAAGCCCGTAGGCATAGCCCTCCAGGGCCGAAGCGAGGACGATGATCGCCGCGGCCGCGGTCGCGATCGAGGGCAGCACCGCCGACGGCGGTCCGTCCAGCAGCAGGGCCGGCTCCAGTACGAACATGAAGGGCAGGATGAAGAGCACCGCGCCCAGCTTCATCGACATCACCCCGGTCTTCAGGGCCTGCGCCCCCGAAATCTGTGCGGCGGTGATCGAGGCGAGCGCCACGGGTGGGGTGATGTAGGACAGCATGCCCCAATAGAGGATGAACAGATGCACCCCCACCGGCGGCAGCCCCAGCTCGACCAGAGCCGGCGCCAGCACGGTGGCGAGGAAGATGTAGCAGGCGCTGACCGTCATCCCCATGCCGAGCACAAAACTGGTTGCAGCTCCCAGGATCAGCAGCAGGACGACGTTCCCGTCGCCATAGAGGATCAGCTCCCGCGAAAAGGCGCTGCCGACACCGGTGATGGCGAGCGACCCCACCACCAGGCCGATGCCGCAGAGGGTGGCGACGAGATAGGCGATATTGCCGGTCAGTTCGCGCAGCAGCGCCAATGCCCGGGCCAGACCCGGCAGGCGACGATGGCGGATGAATGCGAGCACGAGCATGAGCGCCGTGGCGTAATAGGCGGCACGGGCCGGCGACACGGTGAACAGCAGCACGACCAGGGCCGCCAGCGACAGGATATGCGGCCAGCCATCCGCCAGGATCCCGCCGAGCGGCCTCAGACCGTCGAGGCTCCCCGCCTGAAGCCCGTGACGTGCGGCGTGGAGATCGACCTGAAACAGCAGGATCATGTAGTAGAGCACCGACGGCACCAGGGCCGCGAGCATGATGGTGGTGTAGGCGGTATCCAGGAACGAGGCCATGATGAAGGCCACCGCTCCCATCACCGGCGGCATCAGCGTGCCGCCGGTCGACGCACAGGCCTCGACGGCCGCCGCATAATGCGGGGCATATCCGGCCCGCATCATGGTGGGGATGGTCAGCCGGCCGGTGGTCAGCACGTTCGAAATCACGCTGCCGGACAAAGACCCGAACAGCGCGCTCGAAATCACCGAGACCTTGGCCGGCCCGCCGCGGCTGCGCCCCATCAGCGCCAGCGACAGATCCATGAAGAACCGGCCGCCGCCCAGGCCGCTCAGGATGCAGCCGAAGATGATGAAGCCGACCAGCGTGTCGGCGACGACCCTGAGCGGAATGCCGATGATGCTTTCGGTGCCCATGGCATGTTCGGCTGCGGTCTCCACAAGGCTGAGCGACGGCCCCCAGAGGAAGCCGGGCATCATGTCGGCGAACAGCGGATAGACCGCAAAGACGGCGCAGATCACGAGAAGGAGCGGCCCGCCGAACCGGCGCACGGCTTCGAGCGACAGCAGCACCAGCGCCCCCGATACGATACTGGCCGGCAGGGGGGCGACGACGGCCCAGCCCTCGGTGATGATCGCTTCGGCATTCCAGGCCAGGAAGCCGCCACAGATCAGCGCCATCGCCGCAAGCGCCAGGTCCAGCCACATCGTCGCGGTCCGGTGGGGACGCCCGGGCCCGGCCAGAAAGGCCGCCGTCAGGAAAAGGCCGATCAGGACGTAATAGTAGCGGGTGGCCAGAAGCGGGAAGAGACCGAACAGGTGGATGTTGAAGGTCTGGAGCAGGATGACCACAAGGCCGGTCAGCCCCACGGCCGCAAGCATCCCGCTGATGAAACCGGGCAGGCGCCCGGCCGTCCCGGCCGCGGGCGAAGGAATGTCGGTGACGGACATGTCAGAGACTCCGGCAGGATCCAGGGCGGGCCCGCCGGCGACAGATCCGGCGGGCCGTGACGGTCACTGGCCGATCGCGCGGCGCTTTTCCGTCCAGAAGGCGCTCCAGTCCTGATCCGACATCCCCTTGTCCATCGCCTCCTCGCTGGCGGTCTGCCAGGCCTTTTCCACCGCCTGCAGGCGCGCCAGCCGCTGGTCGTTCCAGGCCTGATCCGCCTCGGTCCAGACACCGATGTCTTTCAGGTAGCGCACCGCACCGGGGTGAAACGGCGCATCGGCAGGCGTGGTGCCGGCCTCGCCCAGTTTCCAGTGCGGCATCGCCGGCGTCGCCTTGGCATACAGACCATAGGTCTCGTCCAGCGCCTTGGTGAAGGCATAGACCTCCTGGTCGTCGGTATCGGCATAGACCGTGATCATCGGATAGCGCACCGAGAAGATCTGCGCCGGATGCTCGGGAGAGATGCCGGCCCCCTGTGTCGCCATGGCGGGGGCGAAGAAGCTTGCGACCGACCTGATCGCCGCCCAGCCGCGGTCATTGTCCGGCGGCATGGGCACCCAGCTCAGGCCGCGCGGAGAACTCTCCAGCTCATAGAGCGTGGCGGCCGTGGGCGTCGATCCGGCGGCATCGACATCGCCATCGACCAGCGCCCGCAACGCCGCACCGTAGGACGGCATGTCCACCACCTGCACGTCATCCCAGGTCAATCCGCCGAAGGCCATGATGGCCTCGACCTTGATGTTGATCGACGGATTGGCCTTGATCCGGGGCACGCGCTTGCCGCGCAGATCTTCAATCGTCGCGATGCCGGCATCGGCGGCGGCGGCAAGTCCGAAGGTCGACGGCCGACCGGCCACGACACGCAGATCCTGCGGGCCCCATTCGCGGGCCGCGAAATCGTAGAGGCCCTCGGTGGCGAAGTAGAGTTCATTGGCCAGCCAGCCATATTGGGCACGCCGGGTTTTCAGGGGCAGCAGCCGGCCGATCGAGGTGCCGGACGGCGTGATGCGCACGCGCACCCCCGTCTCCCGCCCCATGGCATCGGCGATCGCAGAGGCCTCAGCATAGCCGCTGGATCCCACATCATAGGTCGCCCAGACCATGGTACGCGGCAGGGCATCGTCTGCAGCATGGACGGGCGCCGCGCCCGACCCGCAGGCAAACCCTGCCAGCAGGCCGATGACCGGAAGCATCTTCCTCATGATTTCCTCCCCATATCCTTATTGTCGTTCAGGTCTTTGTCATCCTGGGCGCGCCCTTGTTCCCCGGCGTCGCCTGCCGTCAGGTCCGGCGTCTGGTGGGGGTCACCTCCGATGTTTCGAGCGCCGTCACCTCGTCGTCCGAGAACCCGTGCTGGCGCAGAATGTCGGCCGTGTGCTCGGCAAAACCCGGCGGTCTCAGACGGTAGCCGGGGGGCGAGCGGCGGGGCCGCACCGGCGCACCCAGCCCCCGATAGCCGTCGATCTCGATCGTCATGCCCCGATGGACGGTGTGGGGATGACGCAGGCTTTGGGCGACATCCAGGACCGGACCGGCCGGCACCCCCTGATGGAGCAGGCGGTCGGCCAGTTCCACGCCGTCATGAGCGGCGAGCGCCGCTTCCAGCGCCCCCCGCAGCGCATCCCGGTGGATCACACGGTCCCTGTTCGATCGGAAGCGGCTGTCCTTCGCAAGATCGGGCGCCCCGACAGCCGCGCAGAGGCGCGCGAACTGGCGGTCATTGCCGACCGCCAGATAGATCGGGCAGCTGCCTGTCCGGTAGGTCGAATAGGGTGCGATATTGGGATGATCATTGCCGGTCCGCTGTGGCAGGGCACCGGACAGCATGTGGTTGGCGGCATGCGGGTGCAAAAGCGAGATCGCCGAGTCGAACAGCGTGGCATCGACGAACTGGCCCCGCCCGCTCTGGTGGCGCGCCTGGAGGGCCAGAAGCACGCCGATCACCGCATTCAGGCCCGTAACCATGTCCACCACCGGCAGGCCCACCCGGGTCGGGTCGCCCCCGGCCGTGCCGTTGACGCTCATGATACCGCCCATCGCCTGGAGGATGGCGTCATATCCAGGCATGCCACCAAGCGGGCCGTCGCTACCGAAGCCGCTGATGCGACACTGGATCAGCTGGGGAAAGCGGGGCGCCAGCACCGTCTCGAAATCCAGCCCCCAGCCTTCAAGCGTGCCGGGCTTGAAGTTCTCGACCAGAACATCCGCCCCTTCGAGCAGGCGAAGCAGGACATCGCGGCCCTGCTGCTGCCGCAGATCGAGCGCGATCGCGCGCTTGTTGCGGTTCAGCCCCAGAAAATACGACGCCGTCTCGTCCTGAAAAGGCGGCCCCCATTCACGGGTTTCATCCCCCGCCGGCGGCTCCACCTTGATGACATCCGCCCCATGATCCCCCAGGATCTGGGCGGCGAGCGGTCCGCCGAGAACACGGCTCAGATCAATCACCTTCAGCCCGACAAGCGCGCCGGTCGTGACCGCCGCGCTCATGGCCGGGCCTCCGCCGCCATGGCGACATCACGCAGGGCAGCATCCAGCAGCGCTTCAGCCGCCTCGTCAGACCCGGCCATCGCCAGCGGGTCCCGCGGCACCAGCTTGTGACGCACCACATGATCGGCCATCACCAGGCGGTCGCCGCCCTGGTCATTGCACAGGCTGCGAATGCGGGCGTCTTCCCAGGCCATGATCACGGCAGAGGTGGCGTTGTAGACGGCAGAGGCCGCCCGGCGGACATCCGCCTCGGCATCGCGGCTGTTGGCGACCTGATCGAGGAAACCGGCCGCCCGATGGAAAGCCTCCGCGATGGCAGAAATGCCGGCCCCGTCTCTCTCCGCCTCGTCGAGCAGTCGCTCCGCATGCCTGGTCAGGGCGGTCAGCGCGTCCTCGCGGCGGACGGCACGGGCGACATCCAAGGCGACGATGTTGCTGGTCCCCTCCCAGATGGAGCCCAGATGGGCATCGCGCAGCACCCGGGCATCCGACCATTCCTCGATATAGCCGCAGCCGCCCCGGGCCTCCATGGCATCTCCGGCGACCTTGCGGGCATCGCGGCAGGCGCGAAACTTGATCAGCGGCGTCAGGATCCGCAGGACAGAGGCCATATGCCGATCGCCGCCATCCGCCGCCTCGAGCACCCAGGCCGTATGGAACACCATCGAGCGCGCCTGCTCGGCGGTGACCATCATCTTCAGGATCTGCCGGCGCATCAGCGGCAGATCCTGGAGCCGCCGGCCGAACGCCACCCGGTTCCGGGCAATGAACAAGGTCTCGAAGACCGAGCGGCGCATCAGCCCGGCGGAGCGCACCCCGTTGGACAGCCGCGACATGTTGATCATGTCGGTCATCTGTCTGAAGCCCTGGCCGGGATCGCCGACGAGATGGGCAACGGCACCGTCGAGCTGAATCTCGCCGCTCGCCATCGAGCGGGTCCCGAGCTTGTCCTTCAGCCTGACGATGCGATACGCATTCCGCGCCCCGTCCGGCAGATGACGGGGCAGGAGAAACAGCGACAGCCCACCCGTGCCTGCAGCACCGCCTTCCGGACGCGCGAGCACCATGGCCAGCGCGGCATCGGGATTGGAGCAGAACCATTTGTCGCCATAGAGGCGCCACACACCGTCCTCCAGACGGGCAACGGTGTCGATCGCGCCGACATCCGACCCGGCGGCCTGCTCGGTCATGAACATCGCCCCCTGATACAGCGCGTCCATATCCTGGCTGGTCAGTCGTTCGGCATAGCGGGCCACCAGATCCGGCGCGCCGAACTTCATCAGGGTCCGGGTCAGCGCATCCGTCATGCTCAACGGGCAGCACAGCCCGAACTCCGCCTGAGCGAACAGGAAGACCAGCCCGTACTTCACCAGCGGCGGCAATCTGTCCCCCGCTCCGAAGACACCCGGGCGATGCGACATAGCCGCCAGACCGAAGGCGCCGAAAGCATGGGCCTCCATCTCCAGATAGGCAGGATGCTTCTCGATCCGCTCGTCGGGCATCCCGTTCCGGGCCCGAAGATGCAGCACCGGCGGGTTGCGGTCCGCCGCGAGCGCCAGCCGTTCAAGCCGGTCGCCGACCAGCTTCCCCATCCGTTCGAACTGCGGCAGAACCCGTGCCTGCACGGATGCGCTCAGATAGGCCCTGAGCAGGTTCTGCAGGCTCCTGTCCGCCTCGAAGACGTTGGTGCCGCGGCTGTCGGGGATGTTGCGGTGGATGGCGCTGCCCATCGGGGTCCTCCGGTTGACATCTTCTTACCGAAAGCCTCCTCGATCATTCATTCGCGTTCCAATACCATGTGCGAATAGTTCGATAGCACTATTTGAATGAGAGGTGCGGATGGCCATCACCTTCAAGCAGTTGCGCTACTTCCTGGTCCTGGCCGAGCAGCTGCATTTCGGCCGCGCCGCACAGCAGCTCAACATCTCTCAGCCGCCGCTGAGCACGAGCCTGCGACAGCTGGAAGAGACGCTGGGCTTCGCCCTGATGGAACGCAGCACCAAAGCCGTACGGCTGACGCCGGCCGGCGCCCTCTTTGCCGAACATGCCGCCCGTATCCTGGGCCAGCTGGATGCCGCCTGCGTCCTCGCCGAACAGACGGCCAAGGGGGTGGCGGGTGAGATCACCGTCGCCTTTGTCCCCTCAATGCTGTTCCGCCGGCTGCCGGCCACGCTTCAAGCCTTCCAGGAGGAACACCCCACCATCGAACTGCGCCTTCAGGAGATGAACACCGCCAGTCAGATCGAAGAGCTGATCAATCACCGCATCGATGTGGGCTTCGTGCATTCGGTGGCGCTTCCGGACGAGGTATCGGAGATCACCATCGAAACCGAACGCCTGGTCTGCTGCGTGCCCTATCAGCACCGGCTGGCATCCCGCAGCCGCATCAGCCTGCACGAGCTGGCGGGGGAACGGGTGCTGGTCTTCGCCCGCACCTTCGCAGCCCATTACCACGATCGCATCGTCGGGCTGCTGAGGGCCGCAGGCGTCGACGTCTATCCGCACTACCGGATCCAGCACTGGTTCACCGTGGTCGCCCTGGTCGCGCAGGGCATGGGCGTCTCCCTGGTTCCCCATTCGCTCAGCCGCAGCGGCTTCGACGACGTCGTCTACCTCGAAATCGAGGAGCGCCAGGCGGAGCACCGGGTCTCGCTGATCTGGCGGACATCCGGGTTGAGCAATGCCGCGCGCGCCTTCGTCGACCACGTGCGGTTGCGGACGAGCATTTATCGGTGAGAGAGGGACGTCATATGGAAAGAAGCTCGCGGGGCCCCGCCAGAGTGAAATCCGGCCCCCGCTGACCCACGTGTTCTTGACGGGGCCTGAACGCAGCAACGCCGCCCGCGGCGAATGGCCATGGGCGGCGTTTGCTTGAAACTTGGTTGCGGGGGCAGGATTTGAACCTGCGACCTTCAGGTTATGAGCCTGACGAGCTACCGGGCTGCTCCACCCCGCGTCAGGGCGTTTGTCTTGTCAGTGTGGATCGAGATGAGATCGCGCTTTGTTGTTCGAGCGTTCCATGTCCGTCCATGCGGTTGCAAGACCTGGCAGCGACCTACTCTCCCGCGTCTTAAGACGAAGTACCATTGGCGCAGGACGGTTTCACGGCCGAGTTCGGGATGGGATCGGGTGGTTCACGTC
>NZ_JBBIAB010000028.1 GCF_039634785.1 Tistrella mobilis
CCCCACGCCGCCCAGGCTGGCCGCTGAACGTCGGCTGCCGCCATCATAGATCAAGGCAAGCGCCAGCAGGCGGCGTGTCTGATCGGCATCTTTCGACCGTCGGGCCAGGGCACGAAGGCCGGCGCCGTCATAATCGGGGCGAAGGGGGATCGGTGCTGCCATGGGGATCGCTCCGGCTGTTTGCCAGAGTGACTCACAATCCGCGGGTCTTGGGAATCCCCTATCGTGAGTCGGGGTCAGCGCTCTTTGGTATTACTCCCCTTGGGAGAAATCAGGCGAATCATATCTGAAGAGCAGCAGACCCGCGTCGACGTTCACCTCTCCAGTGCGTCAGCAGCGCAAAATGGGCCACTGTCGACCTCGTCTTATTCGCGCCGGACCTGCCGCTTGATGTCCCGGAGTTATCCATATATGATTTCCGAGGTAAAAATGTGAGTTGGTGCCATGCTGCAACGCATCCTCTCCAGGGTTATAGATCGGTTCCGAAGCGGCTTCGTGCTGCGGGGTTTCCGGCGTGAGCCATTGTCACGCAATGAGGTCACGCCCGCGTTGATCATGACGCCGGAGCCGGCGCCGGAGCCGGAGCCCATTCCGATTCCGCTTGAGCAAAACCTTCCGGCCATAGCGGTCCCGGAAACGATGGCAGAAGAGCCGCCTGTCGAAGATAAGATACAGGCTGCTCCGGAATACCAACCCGACTTGCGAGAACTGACAGAAGTTCTGGAGGATTGCGTCAGTTTATTCGACGAGATAGACGGTCAGATCCCCCTGCTGGATCCGTCGGCTGAAGAGATCGCCAGACATGTCTGTGATCGGTTACAGGAAATCCTGGAGCGCGCCGGGATGACCGTCATTGCCGAGGATGCCAAATTCGATCGAAGATTTCATAAACCTGAGAAAAAAACAGCCGGAGTGACGGGGGGTGACACCCGTTGGCACGCGCAGATCCTCAGTCCCGGCTTCCAGCTGAACCGCCGGGTCTATCGCCGGGCTCGTGTCCGTCTGACGTCGATCGAAGACGACTGACAACCCGAAGAAACACCGCCGACATGACCGTCATTAGATCTTGAAACCGGCAGAAACTTCCAAGCGGAGAAAGGTTCCATGATGATGTCTGACACACCTCGTGACCCCGCATCGTTGTGGTCTTCTCCCTTCGATCTGGTGACGGCACCCGCGTCGACGGTACAGTCTAAGGTGCCGGCAGCTGAACCGGTGATCGGTACGCCCCAGGCCGACGCTGTCGCCTGGAGCGGACGACAGGAGCACGACGACACCTGTGCCATCCGCTGCCAGGAATTCATCCTGCATCTGTTCACCGGCAATGATCCGGGCGAGGGCGCCTTGCTCAAGGAAGCCATGGACCATGGCTGGTATCGTCCCGGGCATGGAACCACGATCACTGATCTTGGCAAACTGCTGGAACAGCATGGCATTGCCGTCAACAGCTTTCATCATGCCAATGTCTTTCACCTCAGCAACGAGTTGGCCCAGGGGCACAAGGTTATGGTGGGGGTTCATGCCAATCACCTGTGGCGCGCTGACCCGCTACTCGACGACCTGTTCACCCGTTTGGGTTTAACCGACGCCAATCACGCCGTTGTCGTCTCCGGTATCGACACCTCCGACCCGCAGCATGTGGGCGTGATCATTGCCGATCCCGGTACGGGTGAACCGGTGGCCCGCTATCCGCTGGAACAGTTTGTCAACGCCTGGAGTGGCAGCGACTTCTTCATGGTGGCGACAAAAGATCCGGTGCCGCCATCGGCCCATCTCCCGGAGATGGCCAACTTCGACTACGCCAAGGGGCATGTCGATCATGTCTGGGGGCTGCCCTATGACATCTTCTCGACGCTCCGCGACGACGTTTCTCATTGGCTCCACACGATTCGCGACATCCTGGCCCATATGCCGGAGCCGTTTCCCGGTTTGCCCCCGAGCCATCCGGTGGAATTTCCTCTGCACGTCGGCTCGGGTCACGGTAGTTCTGCGGCCCACCACGCTGACGGTCAGGATGACCATGCCCAGGCGGGCCTGCTGCATCATATCCACCAGATCCTCGACGTGATCGCCCACCCCGGCTATCCGCATCCGCATGATCATCACCAGAACGGTCTTTCGGACGAAGCCGGCTGAGCGCGGCGGCGCGACCCTCTATTCTCCATGGAAAGAAAGATGTCATGACCAGTCTTATGGACCGGATCGGCGGTCTGCGCGCCGATACCAAGACCCTGATCGACCGCATTCGGGCGGTCAGTCAGACCTGCGACCTGCCGCCGCTGCCCGAGGCGGTGGAGGGCATTGTCGAAAAGCTTGATCAGCACCAGTATTCGGTTCCGGTCATAGGCGAGGTCAAGCACGGTAAATCCTCGTTCCTGAACGCTGTGGTCGGAAAATCGTTGTTGCCGGTGGGAGAAAAGGTCGCCACCAATCAGATCTTCCGCATCGGTAAGGCAGGTGCGTTCGCCTGCCGTCTGCGTTTCGAGGATGGTAGTGAAGAGCCGATCACCGAGAAGGACCTGGAGACCTTTGGTTCCGAGGTCTATGCGAACAGTCCGCGTGCGCGTGCAGCGGCTCGGGGCAAACTTCTGAGGTGGATTGAGATCGACGTTCCCGCCGAGGCGGCGAAATTTCTCCCGGACAACATCGTGCTGTTCGACACGCCCGGGCTCGGCTCGATCCACGTCGCCCATGGCCGCATCACTCGGCGTCTCCTTCCCTATGCAGATGGCGTCATCTTCGTTCTTACGTCTGAGCGGCCGATAACCGAGGATGAAATCGCCTGGCTCCAGGAGATCTTCGACATTACCCGGAACGTGTTCTTTATCCAGACGGGCATTGATAAAGGAACCAAACTGTACAAGGAGACCCTGAGCCGCAATCGTGAGATTCTGGTCCAGCGGTTCGGTGAGAACCTGCCCGAACCCCAGATCTGGCCGGTTTCCAGCACCAACCTGATGAAGGCGACCGAGACCAGCGATATGAGCTATCTGCAGG
The DNA here is from genome assembly GCF_039634785.1 of Tistrella mobilis. NCBI lineage: Bacteria > Pseudomonadati > Pseudomonadota > Alphaproteobacteria > Geminicoccales > Geminicoccaceae > Tistrella > Tistrella mobilis. The sequence continues at coordinate 2,998 of NZ_JBBIAB010000028.1, forward strand.
TCAGCCGCTTCGATGCTCTGAGCGAGGCCTTGCAGATCTTTCTGTTCCGGTCCGCCGGTGTCGAAAAGCTCGACGAAGCGACGACGATGATCGCGGCGCAGCTGCACCAGGGGCGCGAAATCCTGGATACGCGCCTGCGTAGTCTGCTGAATGAAACGCGCCAGGAACAGGCGACGATCCAGCGCCAGATCGAGGACAAGCGGCGTGCCTTCGATCAGAACTGGGGTATCCAGGGCGAGGAACGGACGCGGCTCCTGGCCGATCTTCGGCAGACCCTCCAACGTGGCCGTCGACAGTTTGAGCAGGCCCTGTATCCCTCCGGCAGTGTGGCACGGGTCATCGGCAGGGAGATCGACCAGATCGACTCCGTCAAGGCGGCTCGCATATTCGCCGAGTCGCTCAATACCAATATCCTCGAATGGGCCGAGATCGAATGGCGCAAGGCGGGCCGGGACACCCAGACGGCCTGTACCGCCCGGTTGGCACCGCTGCTCGCCGATATCAGCGATTTTGCCGCCGGCCTGGAGGAACCCGGTGGCGCCAGCATTTCCCGTACCGCCACGGTGTCGGCGCGTGGCGATCTGTGGACACGGATTGTGGGCGGTCGGGTTGCTTCTATCCAGGCAGTGATGACGACGGGGGTCGGAGCTACGCTGTTGGGCACCATCATCACCGCCGCCTGGTTTCCACCGCTCTCGCTGAGCGCGGTCGCCGCCACGGCGGTCTGGAGCTTTTTTCGCTCTTTCCGCGAAACCGGCGAGCGTGAATTGAAGAATGCCAGGGAGGAGCTGCGCCGGCATCTGATGGAGGCGTTGAATGAAGTGCGTGACCATTTCCTGCATGTCTCGGCCGGCGAGCCGAGCCCGGTCGACCGATGTTTCGGTGGCCTGGAAACACATGTCTTCAAGCAGGTCGATGATCTGATTCAGAGCAAATCCTCTCAGATGAAGGAGGAGGTGGAGCGGCTGGAAGCCGACGCCAGGCTGGACAAGGCTGCCCGCGAGACCCGGCTGGCGTCCTTGCGGGACCAGATCCGGGAATGGGGCGGGTTGATCGAGTCCGGTGATGCGCTCATCGCCGCCATTACCGGCCTGATCGAGGATCTGACCCCTCGGAAAGCCGCCCTGTAACCACCCTCGCCCATTCCGATCATGGAGGAGCCTCATGTCCAGGCACATTCTGGCGATCGATCTTGGAACCACCTATAGCAGTATGGCGACGCTCGACCCGGTCGGCGGGCGTGCGGTGGTGTTGCGGAATGCGGAGGATGAGGAAAAAACACCGTCCGTGGTGTATTTCGGTGCTGACGGCACAATGGTCGGTACGCCGGCTGAGCACATGCTGGAGGATGAGGAAGAGTCCAGGGCCGTTTTTATGGCGCCGAAGCGCTATCTGAGCGATAGCGATTTCCTGCTGGCACTTCCGGATGGTCGCATGGTGACGGCGGTGGACGCAGTGACGGCGATTCTGACCAAATTGCGGGAAGATGCCGAGGCGCTGCATTTCGGCGGTCCGGTGGGGCCGGTGGTTCTGACCTGCCCGGCAAGCTTCGGGCCTTCGGCGCGTGACGCGCTTCGCGAAGCGGCAGCACGGGCGGGGCTGGGAGATGTCCGGCTGGTGGATGAGCCCGTCGCCGCCGCGCTTGCCGGATTGCGAGACAGCCAGGGGCAGCTGGGGCAGAGCGTGCTGGCCTACGATCTTGGCGGCGGAACCTTCGATGCAGCGGTGCTGCGGCGCGACGGAAATGGCTACCGTCTGGCCGCCGAGCCTGGCGGATTGGAGTGGTGCGGCGGAAATGATTTTGATCGGGCGATCTATGATTGGTTCGACACTGCGGCTTTGAGCGAATGCGGGCAATCATTCGACAGAGCCGCAGGGGGCATCGATCTGAGCCTTCTGCGGGCCTGCCGCAGGGCGAAGGAGACCCTGTCGGCCAGGCCGACCGTGCTGTTGCGGGGATTGCTGGCCGGGCAGCAGTATAAACAGTCCCTGGATCAAATGGTGCTGGAAGAGCTGATCGGCAGGCGGATCGAACAAACGGTCGGGCTGAGCGTCGATCTGGTACAGACTGCACGCCGTCGCGGCCATGCGGTGGACAGTGTGTTGCTGGTTGGTGGTTCCTCGCGGATTCCCCTGGTCCAGAGGCGGCTCCAGGAGGAACTGGCGCCTCTTTTTGAACGGTCAAATCCGATCCGGCTGGGCGCCACCGGCTTTGCGGTGGTGTTGGGCGCAGTCTATTGCCTGGTCTCGGCGGAGGAGCCCCTGGCGCCGGTATGCTTCCAGACGGCGATGCGCGCGCCTGGCACCGTGTTCCGTGACGTTAATGCGCCGTGGTGCCCGGCGATGGTGGTTCTGCCGCGCGGCCGGTTTCAGATGGGATCGCCGGAGAATGAGCCGGGGCGGAGTAACGACGAAGGTCCGCGCCACTGGGTGGAGATCGGCTACGATCTGGCGATCGGGACCTGTGCGGTGAGTTTTGCCGAATGGGATGCTTACGCGCCATGGGGATCGGGCCGGTATTATCCCTTCGATGAAGGCTGGGGACGGGATGACCGTCCGGTGATCAATGTGTCGTATGAGGATGTGCAACATTACCTGCGATGGTTGAACGATCGCCTTGGCCTGACGGGTCGTGAGGATCGTTATCGCCTGCCGAGCGAGGCGGAATGGGAATATGCGTGCCGGGGGGGGACGGTAACACCGTTCTGGTGGGGTGAGAGGATGACGATGTTCTCGCCCTGGTGGGTGTCCCGGAACATCACGACGCGGCAGGCGAACTATCGTGGCGATGGATCGAGCGGAGACTACCGGAAGAAGACGGTTCCTGTGCGCAGTTTCGCTCCGAATCCCTTTGGCCTTTATCAAATGCATGGGAATGTCTGGGAGTTGTGTGAGGATACGTGGCATGGAAATTATGAGGGGGCACCGGCGGACGGTTCCGCCCGGGCAAAGGCTGACACCTCATCCCGCGTCCTGCGCGGCGGTTCCTGGGACAACATTCAGCGGTTCCTCCGCGCCGCGTACCACAGCAGGTACGCCTCCGGCACCCGGAGCAGCACAATCGGGTTTCGTGTGGCCAGGACACTCACCTCATAAATCTTTACATCTTTACCGTTTGTCGCCAGGAAGTGAGTCCAGAGGGCTCCGCCCTCTGGAGAAAATTTTCAGAGGAGATATTCAGGAACAGGTCATTGGATCCGATGACAGCGGACCATTCCCGCCAGACCGGGGCGGCATTGGAGGCGATGTATCAGTTTCATCTTTGGCTGGTGCCTGCGGTGGCGCGTTTCCCCCGTTCGCAGAAGTTTCTTCTGGGGGACCGGATACAGGTGACGGCGCTTGACGCGCTGGAACGGCTGATCGAGGCGACCTATACACGCAACCGGATGAAGCTGCTCAGCGAGGCTAATCTGGGGGTGGAGACGCTGCGTTTCCTGTTCCGTCTGGCCCATGATATGGCCTGTCTTGATATGCGCCGCTACGAATATGCGGCCAGACAGATCGATGGGGTTGGCCGTTTGATCGGGGGTTGGATGAGGGCACACCGTGGCTCCACCTCGGCATGACCGCCTTTTCGACGCCTCCTTTCAGGCACTGCACGCTGCCGCTTGCCGCGCCATTCGCGGCAAGCGCAGGAAACCTGGCGCCGCCGCATTCATGGCGTCTCGGGAAAAGGCGTTGTTGCGGCTGGAGCGGGCATTGTGCGACGGATCAAGGCGTCCGGGCCGCTATGTCGAGATCGAGCTGTTCGATCCCAAGCACCGCATCGTCTCTGCCGCACCGTTCCCGGACCGGGTGGTGCATCACTCCTTCGGGTTTCGTGCGGCCAGTACACTCCGCTGCCGGAGCCGGCACCGCGGCTGCCCGTGAGTCCCTTCGGAACCTACGCCATCAGACCCAGGGAGGCGCACATGATACAGAACACCGTCCGTGACGGCCTGGAGCAGGCCGCCCGGGTGCTGGAGCCTGTGGATCCGGCTGCGGCATTGGATCTGCGCCGCTTGGCCGGGGAAGTCGACAAGCCCTGCACGGTTGCCGTGGTCGGTCGGGTCAAGCAGGGCAAGAGCAGCGTCGTCAATGCCCTGCTGGACGCCGACGTGGCGATGGAGGGGACAACGGAGACCACGGCGACGATCAACCACATGGTCTATGGCGTTCCTGACACGCCGGACCGTCCGGTTCTCTGCGTCTGGCGGGACGGCTCGATCGACGCCTGCGGCCGGGATTTTCTCGACAGTCTGCAAGGGCATGATCTCGCGACGCTTCAGCGTGCCAATGGCATCAGCCGGCTTGAATACCGGCTTCCCAACCCGTTCCTGCGCCAGGCGACCCTGGTCGACACACCGGGTACAGGGGCTGCCGTCGATGAGCACCAGAACCGCACGGCAGAGTATCTGGCCCTGGAAAATGAGCTGCGCCAGCGCCATGACGCGGAAACGCGGGCGATCGAGGGGCGGGCGGATGCCATCATCTATGTCACTGGTCATGTTCCTAAGAGCAACGATCTGCGATTCCTGGAGGCATTCGGCCGTGGAACCGACGAGCCGTCGCGGGCCCTGAAAGCCGTTGCCGTCATCACCAAAATCGATTCCCGGCCCGACGTCCTGTCCAACCCGGACGAGTTCGCTGCTGAATACGCTGAGGCGCTGAAGGGGCATATGAGCGCCGTGATCCCCGTATCCGCCAGTCTGTGCCGTGCTGCACGACGCCTGCAGGCTGATGAATGGGCCGGCATGGCCCGGCTCATCGACGGTGTGCGGCGCATTCCTCCGGCGACCCTGGAGCGTCTCCTCACCAGCGAGGAGTGGCTGACCGACGACGATGTTTCCAGTGGGTTGGATTTCGCGCCGCTGTCGCGGTCCGAGGTGCTGGATCTGCGCAGCATGGTCGAGCACTGGTCGGTTTTCGTCATCATCGCCGGCATCGCCGTCAACGACCGGGGGCTCGATCCGGCCGGGGTGGGCGCGCGCCTTACTGCGCTGTCCGGCTTCGAGCGGCTGCGTATGGTGCTGGACCGGCAGTTCTTCGCGCGTGGCCACATCCTGCGCTGTTTCCGTATCATGGACGACGCCATGGCGATGTTGCGCACGCTGCGCTACGACCGTATCACGGCGCTGCATGACGCGGCGGCGGCCGCGCAGCTTCGCCATCGGCGCTTCTCTGCTCTCCTGGCCGGTGCATTCGGCGACGCCGCGGTTCGGGCGGAATTGGCCGCGTTCCTGGAAGACGCTCTCGCCGACGACGCGGCAGCCCCGGGTCGCATGGAACACGCCCTCGACAAGGCCCAGCGTCTGCTGGAGCGCGTGTACGGAACCCTGGTGAAAAACAATCACGATTTTAACGCATTGCAAACGATGATGGCGAGCGTCGATCTGTTCAGCCCGGAGGAATGGGACGAACTCGAACCCCTGTTCGGGCGCTATGGCCTGGAGCGCAGCGCCCGTCTGCCGGGCAAGGGCAAGGACCGCGCCTATTGCGCGGCGCGCCAGTCCCATTGGAGCCAGCGCGCCCACCGCGAGCGCAATCCGGAGCGCCGGCTGGTCGCACAGGCGGCCGTGGAGCGGTACGGGGTGTTGATCCGTGAAGAAGGAAGCGGACGATAGGCGCCGTTTGACGACCGGCAGGCAGCCATCGGGGGTCAGTGCCTGTCCTTGCTGTTGGACAGGATTATGGTGCTGAGCAGGGTGCCGATGACAAAGCCGACGGGCCCCCCCGTCAACAGGGCGCCGCTCACCGGCAGGCCCGATCCGGTTCTGGAGATGGCTGTCTTGGCGCCTGTGGCCTTCGGTGCGACCTCAATCTGCCGTTCGCGCAGCATCTCGCGCAGCATGTCCGCGAGGTCGAGGAATAAGCCGGGCCGGCAGTCCAGCGCCCTTGCAAGGGCATCGAGCTGCGGTACGGTGATGTCTGCCTCGCCGAGTTCGATGCGGGACAGGGTCGGCTGGGATATTTCGGACTGCTTCGCCAGCTGGTTCTGTGACCAGCCCTTTTCCCGGCGCAGCACGGCAACGATCAGCCCGACCAGGCCGGTGTAGGTAGCCTCCAGGACCTTACCTTGCTGCCGCAAGGACGCCAGCGCGCCGGCAAGGCTGCGGATGTCGTTCATTTTCACTCTTGATCTTATTCATATCTAGATTTAAATCTGTACATCAGAATAAATAGGAATGCAAGGAACAACCCCCTGCGCCTCCCCGGCAGGCGCCGGACCGCCTCCTGTCATGAGGAGATCGTAGTGTGAGTCAGTCGCTGTTTGGCGATGATCTGCCGGATCTCTCCACCGTCCGCCTGGCGGCCGGGCTTTCGGAGGCCGCTCTGGCGTACAGCGTCAACGGTATCCTGGGCGAGGATTGGTTGTCCGCCGACCAGGTCGCCGTGATCGAGCGGAGGGACCCTGCGGGTGAGGGGCTGACCCGCAGGCAGCACCGGGCCTGGTATCAGGCATGCGGGTACGGCGACAAAATGCCCCCGCTCGACCTCGGCAATCCCTATGCACCGCTGCTCCATCGCCGAGAGACCATTATCGCACAGGTTCTGGGCTGGCCAGATCCGGCGTTCGGAGAAGAGGACGCGCAGGCGGGCTTCGACAAGGCCGGAATTCTGGCTGCCATGGCGATGTGGGTGCGCTTGCCGCGGCTTCTGGTGTCGGGCGGTTTCGATGCGGGCAAGACCTTCCTGTGTAAGGCGCTGATCGGTGATCCGCCGCACGAGCAGGGCGGGCTTCTGCGCTCCAACTATGCGCCGGAGACCAGGATGATCACGGTGATCATACATGTCGATCATCGCCCGCCCTGGCTCACCCAGCCGGTCGCCCTGATGTCCGCCGCCTTCGATCTCGACCGGCTGTACGACCGGCGGCATGTCGAGGCTGAGCTGATACTGGCGGGGGATCGCGCGCTGATCGAGCGGTTCGCCGTCCATCGTAAGGAAAGGCCGGGTGGTGCTGCGACCGACCAGCCGTGGGCCAGCGATGGCGGGGGCAGTACGGCCGATGCCGATACGCGGGTGGCTGAAAACGCCGCCTACTGTCTGGTTTTTATGGCAGCCCCTTTGCTGCGATCGCTCATCCTCATCGATCCGCCAGGCTTCGACAGCGGAATGGTACTCGACCAGGAGCGGGCCCGCAAAATGGCCGGGCTGGCGGACATTGTGGTGTTCCTGTCGCAATTCGTCGGCTTTCTGAACGTCCGCGATTTCAGTCTGCTGGCCGAACAGCTGCGTGCCCTGCAACTTTATCCGCGGCGTGTCTATCCCGGCATGGGCGCCTTCCGGAACCTCTTCGTGGTTGCCACCCACGCCCGCCAGAGCCCGGCGGATATCGACCATGTCCTGTCAGAAGGCGCGCGCCGTCTGTGGGCCGATTCAGAGCGATCCTCGAAGCTGTTCCAGCGGCGCGCCGCCGAGGCGGGAGAAGCGGATGGTGCCCCGGCGCGGCTGCTGGAGCGCTTCTTCGCTTTCTATCCGAACTACCCTTTCGCTCGCGAACCGCTACAGGAAGATCTGGCCGACCTGCTGGCCGGCCCGTTTCCGCGGGCATTTAATCGCCAGGCGAAGACCGTGACGGAGAGGATCCTTGAGTCAGCCCGGCAGTATTACGCCCGTCGCGTCACCCGGTTCGACGACCTCCTCAGCGGCCGGTTCCGTCCCGCAGACGAGGTGCGCGCTGCGGAAGCCGCCCGGGACGAAGTCGACCGCAGCATCGTCGATCATCGCCGCCGGATGGAAGCCATCATCGCTGAGGCGCGCCGCGCAGGTCTTGAAGCCGCCAATAATGTGACCGACGAACTGTATGATCCGGTCCGCACCGAACAGATGCTGCGCAGCAACTTCGAGCGCTATGACGACGCGCAACGGCATCTGAGCGCCTTCATCACGGAGACCATCCATGGACGCCTGGAGGATGCGCTCAACCAGCCCCTGCAATCTTACCAATCCCTGGTCCTGGGCTTCGCGCGCAAGGTGGTGTCTGTGGACCTCTCTAAGGCCAGCGTAGACGTCGACATAGCGCAGAACGATCTGCTGACACGGCTGGCCACAGTGTTCTTCAACAATGCACCGACCACGCGAGCCATCCTGCAGGCTATCTCCCCTCGCCGTGATCCGGCTCTCTTCTTCAACCTGCTGTGGCCCGTGGCGCCGACGGTGGCTGCGGCTCTGGCGATGATGTCCATTGGCAACTACGTGACCCGGTGGCCGGACCTGGCGAAAGCCGTTGTCGGCAAGCTCAGGGATACCAATCTGCGCGTTGCCCTGACGGAAGGTGTTGAAGCGACCTGCGCGTCGCTTCGCAAAGAGTTCGATACGCTCACCGCCAAGGCGCGGGCGGATCGCCTGGCAGATCTGGCACGCAAACAGCATCGCGCACGACAGTCCGGCGACGAGGCGATGGCATGCTTCCAACGCGACCGCGCGTGTGCAGAGACAAACCGCCGACGCATCGAGACGCTGCAACGAACGCTGCGCGACAGCGATCGCTGATTTCCTTTCTTCCTCAAGGAGACGTCGCCATGGATGGCAGTCCCTACTCCCATGATCTCAGAGGCATGCGGGAGGCCGCCGGCCTGACCACCGAGGATATGGCAGAACGCCTTGGCGTTTCCCCGGAGGTGGTGACCGCTCAGGAAGCCGACCCCGATAATGTCGTCATGGAACAGATCCGCCGCTGGATGGAAGCGACCGGACATGCGGGAGGTGGCGAAGCCATCAATCCCGGCACGCCCTACGCGCTGTTCACCGGTGAAGTATTGACCACCACTCGCTACCTCCAGGGCTGGACGGAGGAGGTGCCGGGTCTGGCCGCGCGGCTTCCCTCGGCGGCGGAGCTGGCGGCGAAGCTGCGCCGTTCGGTGCGCAAGCCCCGGGTCGTGTTGTGCGGAAGCTTCGATGCGGCGAAGACAACACTGGCGTCCCGGCTCCTCGGCCTGGCACCGGGAACCCTGCCGGCGTCCTTTTCTCCGACGACTAGTCTGATGGTTGAACTGCGCCATCTCGACGACCGCCCCGACTGGCTGGATGGCGAGGTTGCATATTTCAGGGCGGGGATCGACCTGGATCGGGTCGACGAGAGCGACCATGCGACATCCTGCCTGGTGCGGCAGGATACGCTCCAGTCGCTTGGCCGTTATGCGACGCATAGGGGCGAGACCTCCGATGCCGAGGAAGCCGAATTCGCGGTGGTCTATCTGGCGGCCGAGGCATTGAAGGCGTTCCGGGTCATCGACCTGCCCGGCCTCGGTTCAGGCAACCAGGGTGACGAGGACAAGGTGGCGCGCGCCATCGGCCTGGCCGATGTCCTGCTATACCTCAGCCCAGCCATCCGGTTTCTGACCGAAATCGATTTCCTCGTCCTGCCGCTGCTGCTGCGTGCCTTGCCGCAGGTACCGGGTCTTGATCCGCTTGAGACCGTCTTCATCGTCGCCAGCCATGCCGATGGTCCGGGTGCGGGGCTGGAGGCCATTCTCGACAGTGGCGCCGTCCGCTTGCACCGTCAGTTGATCGATAGCGTGTCGCCGGAGGAGGGCGGCACCGCCATGCCGACCGAGGCGGATCTGCGTCGGCGCTTTTTCACCTTCTCGGCGCAGCAGCCGGTGCTCGCCGCAGAGCTGTCTGCGTCCCTTGAGACGCTGCTGGGCAGGACCCTGCCGGCACCGTTCATGGCACAGCTTCGCCATACAGCCGCCGATATGTTCGACAGCGCCGTTCAGAGCTGCGAAGCACAGGAGAAGGCACTTCTGGCCCTGAAGGCCGATCGCGAGGAGGCGCATCGGGAGCTTGATCGGCTGAAGGCGACGGAGATGGAACGCGATGACCTGGTCCGGCAGGGGCAATCGCGGATCACCGAACTTATCACGAACGAGTTTGCCGCGGCCAAGGAGGACGTCGATGACATCCTGGAGCGCGGGTTGACCATCGAGAGCATTGAAGAACGCATCCGGCAGAGTTTTGCCGACAACGAGAAGGATGACGCCAGAGAACGGGCCCTGCCTCTGATCGTCGGCCTGCTCCAGGCGGAGGTTTCCGGGGCAGCCATGGCCAGAATGGAGCGCATCGAGGGCGAGGTCCGGCAGTTTATCGGCGACTATAACGCCTATTTCGATCCTGGCGAGGCCATGGCCCGGCTGGAGTTGCCTCGCCTGGATACGGCCCGGATGTTCCGCGTCGGCACGGCCAGTGCCGGGTTGGTGCTTGGCACGCTGAGCACGATGGGGATCACCGTGTTGTTCCCCATCGCACCTCTGCTGGGGATGGCGCTGGCAATCTTCAGCACCTACAGTCTTATCAGAACACTGCGGCAGGGCTGGCAGCGGGTGATGGCCCAGCGTATCCGGCAACGGCTGCACGAGGCTGCGTTCGGCCCCGCCCTGCAGAAGGCTGTGCGGCGGATGTTCCGCGAGGTCGGGGAACGATTCGACCTTGGCGTCCGCGATATGGAGGTCGGTGCGAAGTCGTATCAGTCGCGTCTGGACGCGGTGCTGGATGGCGAGAGCTCGGACGAGGCCATCGACGCGATGCTGGATCTCACGCGCCGCTTCACCGTGTTCCTCCGCCTCATTCCGTGGAGCCGGTCATGAATCAGCCCGCGAGCCTACCCCATGATCTTGTGCGTGGATTCAACGCTGCTCTGGTCATTCCCGCCACGGCCTCAACCGTCAAGCAGGCGCAGCGAGAGGCGGCCCGGGAGCTTCACGTGCTCGCCGACTATCATCGCGCCGCGCGCGCCTCTGGCGGCTTGCCCGCCCTGTCGCGCGCTGAACGCCAGGCTATTTATCGGGTCGCCGAGGTTATTGCCGAGCAGGGCATCAATGGCACGACCTATCTTCTGGCGGTGAAAACCGCCGCGACGCTTGGCGGCATGGATGGCGGGATGCTGGCTCAGGTGGGCGTGACCCTGAATACGATGGTCACGCCTGGTCAGACCCAGGCCTTTAACCCCGCTCGCAGCCTGTTCCGTGGAATTGGATTTGAGCCGGACTGGCTCGCCGCGCTGCCGGACTCTGCCGTTCCACGCTTCGCGGAGATGGTCGGGCGTATTGCCGCGCGTTGTGGCTACGGCCTGGACCCGTCGCGGCAACGACCGGCTCTGCCGGTCAGAGTCGGACGCGACTGGGAGCATATGCTGACATCTGCGACCACTGGAAAGGCGGGTTGACCGGTACGGTCCGCTCCGCTCCGCCAGCGGGGCGGGCCCTGGTCCGGCATGCTGATAGTCGAGAGTGGGAACAGATCATGACATTGCGTGTACTCGGGATTGATTTCGGAACCACCTATAGCAGCATGGCGACGCTTGACCCGGTAAGCGGACGTGCAACGGTCCTTCGGAACGCGGAAGGCGAGGAAAAGACCCCGTCGCTGGTATATTTCGGTGCCGACGGCACGCTGGTGGGGACGCCGGCCCAGAATATCATGCTGGAGGATGAGGAAGAGGCGGCGTGGGTGTTCATGGCGCCGAAGCGCTATCTCGGTGACGGGGATTTCGTACGGGCGCTTCCGGATGGTCGCGTGGTGACGGCCGTGGACGCAGTGGCGGCGATTCTGACCAAACTGCGGGAAGATGCCGAGGCGCTGCATTTCGGCGGTCCGGTGGGGCCGGTGGTTCTGACCTGCCCGGCAAGCTTCGGGCCTTCGGCGCGTGACGCGCTCCGCGAAGCGGCGGCGCGGGCGGGGTTGGGGGATGTCCGGCTGGTGGAGGAGCCTGTGGCCGCCGGCCATGCCGGGTTGCGGGACCAGGGACAGCGCCTGGGTAATGTCGTGCTGGTGTACGACCTGGGGGGTGGAACCTTCGACGCTGCGGTGCTGCGGCGAGTGGAGGATGGCTACCGGGTGGTGGTGGCGCCCCGAGGGCTGGACCGGTGCGGCGGCGAGGATTTCGACCGGTCGGTCTATCGGTGGTTCGACGGGGCGGCGCGGGAGGAGCATGGAAGGTCCTTCGACGCCTCTGACGGCAGCTTCAACTCTCCTGTGCTGCGGGCCTGCCGGATGGCGAAGGAAGCCCTGTCGTCGAAGCCAAAGGTGACTTTGCGGGGGGTCCTGGCGGGACAGCGCCATAAGCAGGATCTGGATCAGGCGACCCTGGAAGGGTTGATCGACGAGCGTATCGCTGCGACGGTGCGCCTGAGCAAGGACCTTGCAGATGCGGCGGATCGGCGCGGGCATGCGATAGAGCATGTGTTGCTGATCGGGGGGTCGTCACGAATACCGCTGGTGACGCGACAGATCGTCGAGGCGCTGACAGAGCCGCGGGGTCTGCCGGAACCGTTGCGGCTCGGCGCCACCGATTTCGCAGTGGCGATGGGGGCGGTCTATGCGCTGGTTGCTCTTGACGACATGGCCCCCTCCGCTGGGTCGCCGTGGCGGGTACGGGCGCCTGGCACCGTGTTCCGTGACGTTGATGCGCCGTGGTGCCCGGAGATGGTGGTTCTGCCGCGCGGCCGGTTTCAGATGGGATCGCCGGAGGATGAGCCGGGGCGGAGTAACGACGAAGGTCCGCGCCACTGGGTGGAGATCGGCTACGATCTGGCGATCGGGACCTGTGCGGTGAGCTTTGCCGAATGGGATGCTTACGCGCCGCGGGGATCGGAGCGATATCATCCATTCGATCACGGGTGGGGACGGGATGATCGTCCGGTGATTAATGTGTCGTATGAGGATGTGCAACATTACCTGGACTGGGTGAACGATCGTCTTGGCCTGACGGGCCGTGAGGATCGTTATCGCCTGCCGAGCGAAGCGGAATGGGAATATGCGTGCCGGGGTGGTAGGGAGACACCGTTCTGGTGGGGCGGGAGCATCACGCGGCGGCAGGCGAACTATAGTGGAGACTATACTAATGCCGTCAAATGGCTTGGAGAATATTTTAAAAGGACCGTTGCTGTGCGCAATTTTGTTCCGAATCCCTTCGGTCTTTATCAGACGCATGGGAATGTTTTGGAATGGTGTGAGGATACATGGCATAAAGATTATATTGGCGTACTGACGGATGGCTCGGCATTAGTAAAAAAATCCTCACCAATCCGTATCCTGCGCGGCGGTTCCTGGAACGACGATTCGAGGAATCTCCGCTCCGCGTCCCGCAACTGGTTCCCCTCTGCCACCCGGCTCAGCTGGATTGGGTTTCGTGTGGCCAGGACACTCATCTCATAAATATTTACAATCTTTATCTTATATAGGGTGTGTTTCAGAAAAAAAAAGATCTAAATAATTGAGTCAAGACAGCAAGAAATTCCGAAGAAAATTTGTTCTTTAGAGAACATTATTTTGAACACGTAATTGGATACGACCACCCGCGGTGGAGCGCTCTCCCGTTCGCAGAAGTTTCCTCTGGGGAGGGCCGGATACAGGCGACGGCGCTTGACACGCTGGAACGCCACCGGATTTCACCTGGGGCGAGCTGGTCAGGCTGCTGGAAGGGCTGGGATACAGCGAGGCGGCGACCGGCAAGACAGGCGGGTCCCGTCGCCGGTTTATCCATGACACCGCGCCGACCATCGCATTGCACAAGCCGCACCCCGGCAACATCGTCAGGATGTACGTCATCGAGGATGTGTTGCGGGTGCTGACCGAGGAGGGTCTGATATGAGCATGATGCTGGAATATAAGGGCTATCTCGGCTCGGTCGAGTACAGTGACGAGGACGAGGTGTTGCACGGGCGGCTGGAGTTCATCCGTGATCTGGTGACCTATGAGGGCGTGGACGGAAAAGGCCTCAAGGCTGCTTTTCACGAGGCCGTGGACGATTACCTTGAGCTTTGCGCGGCTCAGGGCCGTAAACCCGATATGCCTCTGAAGGGCAGCTTCAACGTCCGGCCCGGCCGCGATCTGCACCGCCGCGCCATGCTCTATGCCAGGCGCCGGGGCGTGAATCTGAATACCGTCGTCAGTGACGCCCTGCGTCGTTTTCTCGACCACGAGGACCATGCAGCCTGATCTTCTGTGATCCGGTCGTGCTCGAAGCCGAGGTATGACCTCGGCGAGTCGAGACAGAAGGCGGAGGCAGACCAAGACCGCTGAATTATCGGTAGGGTGTTGCCTGCGGTCAGCGCCCTATATCTCCATAAAAATGCATATGCATACGAAAATTCGTTTCAAATCATGGACTTGAGCTGAATTGCCTGGCAAGGGTGCAGAGTTTAGCATAAATACATATATACATAACTGTGAAAATGTAATGTCTCCCGCCCCTGGTTCGACGCGGGCCGCAGGCCGGTCGAACCTCGCGGTAGCGAGGACGAGGGCGACGCCCCTCGTCCCGACACCTCTGGCACGGCCGCGGCGAAGGCCTCCGGTCAACCCCCGAAGCCCGCAGGCGGGACGCCGGCTCTGCCGGCGTGGGGTTGAGGGGAGGCCTTCGGTGTGGCAGATGGTTAGTGATCAACGGTCCCTGAGGGCTGCATCGACAGCGACGACCGTCGACAGGATGCCGCCACGGATCGCTGGCGGGACGGCCCACCAGGCCCTGACCAGGCGTTCAGTGTCAGGGTCGAAGGCCTTGCTTGCAGGCATCCCACCCAGACCTTCAAAGAAGAAGGCGGGGGACACACCCAGCACCTTCGCGATCAGGCTGAGGCGGTCTGCGGAGACCCGATTGCGGCCTTTCTCGTACTTCTGGACCTGTTGAAAGCTGAGGCCGATCAGCTTCCCAAGCTCGCTTTGGGACATGCCACGCCGGATCCGCAGATCACGGATCCGGGCGGCGATGATCTGGCAGTGTTCGGCCAGTTCGTGCTTCAGATCGTCATCGATATGCATCATGTCTCGCTCTCCTGAGTGGGAGGGCCCCGGGGCTATCTGGTCAACCTGAGGTATATGATATCTAAGATGATATCAAATACAACATAGATATCTAAAACGAATCGTTATTGATGCCATTGCACACATCTCTCACAATGCGCAGATGCCGCCTCGCAAAAAACTCTTTGATCATATGGTTGCCCGCTTTCCAGAGGGCACTTTTGAGCGCATCGCAGCCGTCCTCGGCCGGACAGAGGATCGGACCGATTTCGTGCGCGAAGCGGTCGAGAAGCTTTTGCAGGAGCGCGAGGCAAAGGCCAGGGGTGAGCCTCGCTCCTGAGCTTGATGGCAGACATCCCGGAGTACTCTGCATACATATGTCAACTATAATTGACGACTCTGGGGATTGTCAGGTATAGTTAGCATATGATCGACCTCATCAAGAGCGATACCTTCGACAGATGGCTTGATGCTCTTAGGGACATTCGTGCTAAGAGCCGCATACAGACGCGTATCCGGCGCCTGAGTCTCGGTAATCCGGGAGATGTGAAGCCTGTCGGCGAAGGCGTCTCTGAGATGCGGATCGATTACGGTCCCGGCTATCGAGTTTATTTCATGCGACGCGGTCCGCTGGTGATTCTGCTGCTTTGTGGCGGCGACAAATCCAGCCAGGACCGGGATATAGCCCTGGCAAAAGCCATCGCCGCAGAATGGAAGGAGTGATGATATGGCTCAGGAAGGGTTCAGCCGCTACGACACGGCTGATTATCTCAAGACTGAGGATGACATCGCAGCTTACCTGGAAGCTGTAATGGAAGATGGCGATCCCGCTTTGGTTGCGGCTGCGCTGGGAGATGTCGCACGCGCCCGCAACATGAGCCAGCTCGCTCGTGACGTAGGCATGAGCCGTGAAGGTTTGTACAAAGCCCTGTCTGGAGAGGGTAATCCTACCCTTGCCACGGTCATGAAGGTTGCGCGTGCGCTTGGGCTGCGGATGTCTTTCCAGACATCGCAGGCTCATGCGTCGAACGGCAATGAGGCAGCTTAAGCTGCCCCTGGCAACTAACATATTCTGGGTCGTCACGGCCTCCGTGAAAGAAGGCCGTGACCTATATCTCAAGCCGAATCCGGTCTCCTGAGCCTAGTCTCGTGAAATTGCTCGCGTGGAATCAGTGGCCCACAGCTCTTGTAGCCGCATCACGATCTGGCGGAACAGCCGCGGCGGCAGAAAGCCGTGGGCGTAGCGCCGTTCATTGCCCGCGATGGGAGGCAGGGTCGGCGGGCGGCGTATGTGTGATCGGCAGCACCGTGACCATCGTCTGGCCATCCTCACACTTTACCACCAGGACAATCACGCAGGGGCGATCTTTGCGGCCCTCTTCCCGTCCGGCCTGATGCTCGTGATGCCAGAGATAGGCGTAGGAAAGAACGAGACCGAGCTGGGGAGTGGGAAACGCCATACGGGAATCAGGTCACTCGTTCTCTAGCAGCGCGTCGAGATGGTCATGCTCGGCCGCCATGTGGCCGCCGGCGATCGCGGCGATGTGTTCGGCAGAAAGGTCCTTGGTCGCAAAGGAACGCTGCATGAGGTGTTTGTAGCGTTGCAGTTCCTCATACTCGACAGGCGACACGAAATAGCCTGTCGTGCGGCCATGGCTGGTCACGGCCACAGGCTCACGCTGGACGATCTCGCGGTACTGGCCAAAATTCCGAGCGAACTCGGTAGCGGACACTTCGCGCATGGAGCCTCCCTTTCTATTGTGGATTTTACGCAATATGCGGATTTTGTCAGGCCTGCGTGCTATCGATGCTCCTGTTAAATATATGCATAAGTACATAAAAGCATAATCATGCAGATGCTGCTGCCGTGACAGCCTTTGCAGCGATCACCTCGGTCTCCGGAATGCGGATCGGCTGCACCCGGACCAGGCTGGCGGTCCGCTCCGGCTGGAACAGCACGGCATGGCCCCGGGGCAGGGTCAGGATGGTGTTGGCGTGGATCAGCGGTTCTTCGATCTCGCCCACGGTCCGGCCGTCTTCCCAACGCTCGCCGCCATAGGCGCCCACCTCCGTGCGCTCCATGCGGGTGACCCGCTTGGGCCTGGTGCCGGAGGCAGCCTGGACCCATTCGGCGGTCTCGACATCGGAGCCGCCGAAGAACAGCTTCACCTGACAGTTGGTCAGGACAGCCTGGAGCACGGCGCGGCCGTCGAGGCTTTCGTCATCGGGCTTGAGCAGGTCGGCGAAGGACTGGAAGGCGAGATTGAGGTTGAGGCCGGTATAGGCGGCCGCGGCCAGGACGCGGAGGATGACCGCCGAGGCCATGAATTTCAGCTCGTCGACGAAGAGGCTGAGCGGGGCCGTGCGCTCATGGCGGAGCCTCCGGGCGAGCTGCGCCACCTCGACCAGCAGTGTGCGGGCCGCAAGCCGGATCTCGTCGTCATCGATGTCGCCGATGACATAGAGCACGGCGTTCGAGCGGATCACCCGGTCGAGATCGAGGCCACGGCCGGCCCTGGGCGTGAGGGAGGGACGCCGGGCCAGGCGTTTCAGCTTCTCACGCGGGGAGAGCAGGGCCTTCCATTCCCCCTCTGACAGGTCGCGCCGCTCAAGGGCGTCGGCGATTGCGCCGAGGCTGGTGCGCGGCAGCTCCGCCATCACCTCGCGGATGACGCTGGCGGCCAGGATCTTGTAATGGTCGGCATCGGTGCCCCGCTCCTTCAGCCCCAGAAGTTCGGTCATCCGGATGATCCGCTCCTCAAGGGGGCCGTGTTCAAGCGGCGCCCAGCGGCCGGCGCCGGTCTCGCGCAGATCGACCAGGAGGAATTCCCGGCCCATGGCTTCAGCCCGGCTTCGCAGGATCACGGGCAGGAAGTCATCGCCCTTGGGATCGACGAAGATCACGCAATCACCGCGCTGGACCGCCTGATCCGCCCAGACCTGGAAGGTGACGCCCTTGCCGAAGCGGGTGGCGCCGATGACGCATTTCATGGTCTCGAGCGCGGTCTTGACCGGGATTGAAACCGGCTGGCCGTCGGGGGCGAGGCCGGTGAAAACGAGGCCCGGGCGGTAGTGGTTGCGGGGATCAAACCCTTGCGCGTCTGCCCAGCGGGCAGCCTCGTGGCGGACATCGGACAGAGCCTCGGTTTCCTGGCTGTTGCGGTGGGCCCGCAGCTGCTTCGACAGCCAGGTCAGGCCGTAGCGGATGGCGAGGATCCGGCTGCTGACCGCAAGGCCGATCAGGGCCAGGCCGAGCAGGCCCCAGCGCCCGGCCCAGTCGACGAGGAACCAGCGTGCGGCGCCATCGCCGAGCAGCCGCTCGGCGAGCACCAGATGGCAGATGGTGAGGAGCCAGAAGAGCAGGGTGCCGGCGAAGGCGGCGATACGCAGGCGCCACCAGAGGATGGAGGCGCTGACCCGGTCATCACCCGGGCGGGCGCCGGGCAGGCCGATCGCGCAGGTCACGCTCAGGCAGAGGATCGCGAGCAGAGGCAGGCCGGGATGTCCTGCCTCCAGGGCCTGGTGCGCGAGGTGATTGCTTGCCCCTGTGACGGCTTCGGCGAAACCGGTCATCTGAAGACCTCATCTGAAGGCGCCTGCCGGCGGGGAAATCCCCGCCGGCAGGCCTTCGGCCACGGACCTTTCAAGGTCCGGGCCTTGCGTGACCATCACATGGTCAGTGCCGCCGTCGAACGGTCGGCTGTGATGGTCGCGACGACGGTCGGCCATCCGGGGGCAATGTGCCGCCGGATGGCATGACCGCCGTCCGATCTGGTGCGCGCGGCAGGGGTGCCGCTACGCATCGGTCGATCGTCATGATGTCTCCTCCTGGATGACTCATTGCCCAAGGGTGATGCCGTCTGTCGCGTCATGGCGTTTCTCCGGAAAATCAGGGGCGGCCGAAAGGCCGCGACACCATCCACCGGCCAGGGTGGATGGCACGTATCGCAACCGCGGCGGCCAGGCCGCAGCCGCTCGTCACGCTGTCTGCTTTTGGCTGTCCGGCCGGTCGGTGATGGGGGCCACCCATCATCGACCGGCGTCGCTCGGCCCGCTGCTTCGATCGAATCGCAAGCAGGCCTTTCTCGCCTCGTCGCAGACGCTCCCAGGCATAGCCGTCGCGCGCAGCCACGCGCGCATGAACCGGGTGTCAGCCGGTTCCGGCCTTAGCCTTTCCCACGTTAGTCCAGCCGGTCTTCACGAGCAGACCGCCAGTGCCTCACCGGGACGGTTAGAGCCTGAGGCTCTTTCATCGCAGATTTCAGGGGCCCGAGGTTCCAAAGCAGCTCCCTTACTCACCGTCCGGCTTCCAGCGTCGATCGCCGGCCACTGAAGGGCCGGTGCTGGCTCTTGCTCTCCGAGATGCACCCTCATGGGTGCAATGACAGGCTTGAGCTGTCCATCGATCTCGCGAGGTTGCCCCCACGAGTACCAGCCATCCCAGGTTTCCCCTGATGGCCTCCGGATGGTTTCCCACCCGGCGTGAAGCCCACCTGCTCGGCACGCGTTCGACCCTTCCGAGCCGCCCGCGGGCAGGGCTTTGAATACCTGCTCTCCAACTGGACAGGAGCACACCGCGTCACCGCGGGGTCCGTGTCCGTGTCGCCCGTCCTCCGGTATGGCCTTCTGGCGCCACCGGGGGGAAGGATTGGGTCGAACGGGGGAATTGCACCCCCGAGCGCCCGTTGCAGCCGGACGAGCCCCATTACGGGCATCCGGCTACGGCGTGACGAAGCCCGGGTTGACGGCCCGGGCCGGCGGCATGGGTTGCGTGGGTGCGGGGCCTGGCCTTCGGCTTGACCTCCTTCCTTGGGGAAGGCGAGAGCCCGCATGCATGAACGTGATCCGATCCCGCTGGCGAGGCGGGATCACGAAGGATCCCGGCCCCATCGGGCGGGGTGAGCAGTGTCGTCTCCTCAATCAGGGTGCGGCGTCGGGGACCATCCCCGGCCGCTTGTGAAAGCGTCGGATCTGGTCCCGTCGTCCGGCCCCGCTGGCGAGGCGGCCCGGTCGTCGGATCGGCTCTGGCAGTGCGGAAGATCAGGCTGGCGAGGCTCTGGTCCCGGACCCTGCGTCTGATGCCGGTCGCGTCGTGCGCAACGGCATCAGATTGAGTTTTCGGTAGGGGGCAAGCAAGCGGAAAACCGCTGTGCTTGGAACCTCTTTATATTTTTCTGCAAGTATCTCTTTCTTATTCACTGATAAAAACATAGTGAAAAAATTTGAAGCGTATTTCGTCTTCGTGCTTCCATGCGATCACTCAAAACCGGGGGGTGTGCATGGAGGTTCATGTCCACAAAGTCGGTCTGATGCAGGATGTGCTGAAGCATGTCGGGATCGGCTACACCCGGCATTTCGGCGGCATCGTACCGGTCACGAAGGTGGAAGCCTTCGCGACCAGGATGCAGCGCCTCTACCGGACCGATCTGTCGGCGGCCGAGCGGGTCCGCCGGAAAGCTCTGGGGCGCGCAAATGCGGCGCTCTTCCTCTATCCCCGTGCCGATCGCCAGGGGTTCGACTTCATCGGTCTGCTGACGGCGGGGGAGCATGTCGCGGCTGCGGCCGAGATGTTGTCGGATGCCGGAGACCGGCGCCAGCGGATCCGCTTCGAGGACCGCTATGAGCTGTTGCGTCTGACGGCTTCCGGCGGGCAGGTGCGCTGGACATGGCGCCTCACCCAGGCGGCCTTCGATGCCCAGGCGGCGGCGATCCGGGCGGCCGTCCGGCGTCAGGATGACGACCGGTCCGTGCATCAGGTGATCGCCGATCTTTACGCGATGCCCGGCTTCCGGGGGGTGCGCACGCAGATGGCCGGCCTGCTCCGCGTTCTGCATGGGGAATGGCAGCGCAGCCGCCAGGAGGCCCGCTGCCCTTACGTCTCGACCAGGCCCAAGGGCTATGTCCGCTTCCTGCCGATCCGGAAGATGCCGCTGTCCGAGGTGGTCGACCGGATGGTGATGGGACGCAAGCCGATCCCCTATGCCCGGGTTCATGAAAAAGGTGCCAAGTCATGAAACTGTCGATCCAGCCGCAATCCGACGTGCATCTGTCGATCCGGCGGCTGACCCTGACCCGCGATGCCTTTGCCGACTTCATGGCCTATAAGAAGGCCTATCGGGATGCCTATGGCGAAGACATAGCGGATGAAAAGCTCGCAGCCGAGCTGGTGACCCTGGCGCTCCGGCGGGATCGCAGCCTCCGGGCCTATAAGCGCCGGAACACGGCACCGGGCGAAGCGCCGGCGGCCTCCTCAGGCGGCCCGGCGGGCGGCGGGGAAACGGTCTCATGATCGCCGAGATCTTGAGCTATTACGGCCAGCCGATCGCCGATCTCAGGGCCGATCCTGAGATCACCGACATCATGATCAACGGCCATGAGCGGATCTTCGTCGAGCGCGATGGGCGTATCGAGCGCAGCGCCGCCCGGTTTCCGACGGCGGAGCGGCTGGACGAGTTCGTGCGGCAGATCGCGCACAATCTCGGTCAGACGATCGACGCGCGCACCCACCCGATCCTGGATGCCCGCCTGCCGGATGGCAGCCGGATCAATGCCGTGCTTCAGCCGGTCGCGATCGGCGGCACGGTCGTGACCATCCGTCCGGCGCCGCATCGTCATCTCTCGGCCGACGAGCTGGTCGCGCGGCGCATGCTCACCCCGGCCATGCTTGCGCGGATCCGGGAAGGCGTCGAGGCGGCAGAGTCCCTGCTCACCGCCGGGGGCACGGGCTCCGGTAAGACGACCTTGCTGCGCGCCTTCTCGGCCTTCATACCGGCTGAGGAACGGATCGTGACGATCGAGGACACCCATGAGGACCTGGTGCCGGGCGAACGCCATGTCGTGCGCCTGGAAGCGGCGCTCCGCCGGCGCCAGCTCGACCGCGATCAGATCACCGTCGGCATGGACCGGCTGATCGTCAATGCGCTCAGGATGCGGCCGGACCGGATCATCGTGGGCGAGATCCGCACGCCTGAAGCCGCCGAGGCCTATGTCCGGGCGATGAACACCGGCCATGGCGGCA
Organism: Tistrella mobilis; assembly: GCF_039634785.1. Lineage (NCBI taxonomy): Bacteria > Pseudomonadati > Pseudomonadota > Alphaproteobacteria > Geminicoccales > Geminicoccaceae > Tistrella > Tistrella mobilis. The sequence continues at coordinate 24,740 of NZ_JBBIAB010000028.1, forward strand.
GCATGTCGACCATTCACGCAAACAGTGCCGGCGAGACCTATCTCCGGCTGCGCGATCTTCTGACCTCTGCCGCCCCGGCCGTGCCGCCGGCGCTTCATGAGGAGACCGTGCGGGCGAATGTGCGCTTGGTCATCCATGTGGCGCGGCTGCGCATCGGCAGCGATGTCCGCCGCCGGGTGACGGCGATGTCTGAGTCTGTCCGCGGACCGGATGGTCTGCACACCCGGACGCTCTGGCGCTATGTGCCGGAGGCGGACAGCTGGGAGGACAGCCGGTGCGCGGCCTGATGTTTGTGCTCGCCCTCCTGCTCGTGCTACCGGCGGCGGCCCGGGCAGAGACCGGCTGCTTCGCCCGCGCGGCGCGGCTCGCCGGTGTGGAGGCGGATGTGCTGATGGCGCTGGCCTGGGTCGAGAGCCGCTGGCGGCCGGGGGCGGTCAATGACGGCAACCGAAATGGCAGCGAGGATGTCTGCCTGATGCAGGTGAACTCGGTCCATTACGAACGCCTGGCCCGCATCGGCATCGATCGCGACCGGCTGCTTCAGGACTGGTGTGTCTGCCTGTTGGTGGGGGCGGAAATCCTGGCGGAGATGCGGACCGCGACCGGCGGCGATCTCCGCGATGCGCTCGCAGCCTACAATGCCGGCCCGGGCAACCTCGCAGCCGGCCGGCGGCATGCCGATGAGGTGCTTCGGGTGCTTACCCGGCTGCGGCGATGGCGCGCCGGGCCGACCATCGGGTCAGCGCCGGCGCGCGAAAAAATCCGCTCAGAGGATTCGACGCAACCACACGTTGGACAACCTCCGCGATATGCGTCAGGAGGCGACTGAGCGGAGCCTCATTGTGCGCTGCAACCGGTCGAGGATGAACTCGTAGATTTCATCTTCATGGATGAATTCGTACTCCCCGGACTTCAGCGCATCCATCACCAGCCGGTCGTAGATCTCAATGCTGTGGCGGGTGACCTTGGTTCTGGTCGATTTGATGCCTTGTCGGGCGAGATCGGCTTTCAACTCGCTCAACAGCTCATAATGCGCCTTCCCGATATCCAGCGGGCGCCTGTCAGCGAGGGTTTTTCTTTCAGTCGGCATGGCCGCTCGTCTCCTTGCATGGCGAGATCGGTTGTGCCCAAGGGGGATCATTCTCCAGAAAAGAGCAAGTCTACGTTACCGAACATAAACACTAATTTGTAATTATCCCTTGAACAAAATCAACTCTTGCGCTTTCGTATCCATCAATCAAGTTAAACAGGTCCATCGAATGAGCACGAATCCTCGCACGGTCCCGATGGGCACCGAGGCATCGGCCATGGCAGGCGCTGACGAACTGCCTGTTGCAACGACCATTCTTGGTGCGCCGGCCCGTTACTTCGTCCCGGCCGTGGCCGTCGGGTTGGGGTTTGCCCTGGGCGTCAGCCTGGTTGCCGGGATCGTTCTCGGGATCCTGCTGCCGGGCGGGCTGATCCTGTTGCACCGCAAAGATCCGAGCGCGTTCGAGATCTGGGTGGCCCGCATGCGGCTGCCCTGGTGGCGCGCCTGGACCATCGGGCGGCGGCGCCGCCCCGTCATCTGGTCGGACTGAGGAGGTCTCCCCCCATGACACTGCAATCGACCATCCGGATCCCGGCCCGTCTCCGGGCTGCAGGGCTTCTGGCTGCCGCGGCGTTCGCGAGCCTGCCGGCCCGTGCGCAGCAGGTGGTGGATATCGGCACCGTCGCCTCGGGCAATGAGGGCACCACGCTCCTCACCAAATTCTTCCAGAGCTGGGTCAACTTCATGACCGGCCCCTGGGCGGTCGCGATGATGGCAGCATCGATCGCGGTCGGGGTTGCGATCTGGATCTTCATGCCGCGTGAAGGGCCGATGGGGTGGGTGGCACGTGGTGCCATCGGCGGTCTGGTGCTGCTCAATCTGGGCCCCTGGCTGGCCGATCTCGGCTATATCGGGCTCTCCTGAGGGCGGGGCCGGGATCATGTCGTCGATGCACCCGGTCACGGAGGCCTTCCAGGTCTTCGCGCCCTATGGCAGCTGGATGCTCACCCGGCGCGGCACGCTGCTGGCCGTGGTCGAGCTGGAGGGTGTTGATCCGGATGCGCTGACCCGGGCGGATCTGTCGCATGTGGCGCTGACCGCGCGCCAGGTCGCCGAACAGCTGCCGCCCGGGGCCGCAGCCAGCCAGTACTATGTGCATCTCGACCGGATCCCGGTTTATCTGCGTGATCGGGCCGATCCGCTGCGGCACCGCCTGTCCAAGGCCCGTGAGCGCTTCCTGAACGACGCGGGCGGGCTTGCCCGCAGCTTCCTCTTCCATGTCTACGAATTCGGCAGTGACCGGGCCGCGACCGGCTCGCTCGGGGCCGAGATCCGCGACCAGCTCGCCGGCGGTTTTCTGGAGCCCGAGGCGCGCCGGCGGTTCATCCGCCGGCTGCGCACGCCCGACGCCCTGTTGCTCAGCCGCGAAGGCCTCGCCCGGCTTGCCCGGGATGCGACGGACCAGCTCGACAAGATCGTGGCGATCTGGGGCAAGCTCGGGGCCGCCCGGGTGGTGGCGCCGGAGACGGCTTTCGGGCTGATGCGCTATCTCGCGAGCTTCGATCCGGCTCATCTGCTGGCCCCGCCCCGGGTGGTGCCTGAAGATGATATGGATCTGGCGCTCGCAGCCGGAGACATCGAGCCGGTCGAGATCGGCTACGACGCCTTCCTCAAGCTGCACGGGGCCGAGACCCGCTATCTGCGGATCGGGTCGGTCACCACCCTGCCGCGCCAGGCGCTGGGCTGGCTGACCGAGGGGGTGGACGCGCCCATCGCCCGTCGGGGCGATTATGTGATCGTGCACAGCTTCGAGCCGATGTCGGAGATCACCCGGGCGCTGCGCTTCTCGGAAGCCCGGGCCGCGATCGAGCGGACCCGGATGTCGCTGGTCAACATGATCCGCGGCGAGACCACCACCGAGCGCGAGGAGTGGCGGCCGAAATACCGGGCGAAGCTTGATGCGATCGCCAGGGCAGAGGCCGAGGAAGATCGCTGGGGGCTGGTTGCCACCACCCTGCTCGTGCCCGATCGCGACCCTGTGGCGGCCACCAGCCGGGCGCGCGATTTCGCCCGGATCTTCGCCGCCCGGGGCATCGGGCTGGTCTGGGAGGCGCTGGGCCTGCCCTTCGCCTTCCAGGCGGTCCAGCCGGGCGGGGCAGGGGCCTCGCGCCGGCGGAGCATCGTCACCTCCTCGCGCCATGGCAGTCTGGCGCTCGCCTTCAAGGCCCGGACCGGTCAGGAAACCGTTGCCGATCTGGGGCAGGAGGAAGCGGGGTTCATCTTCGAGACCGCGAGCGGCGAGCCCTTCCACTTCTCGCCCTTCGTCGGCGGCCGCGGCTTTGTGATCGGGGTCGGGCCGGTACGTTCGGGCAAGACCTTCCTCAAGAACACGCTTGCGACCCACTTCCTCAAATATGGCGGGCTGGTACGGGCGGTCGACATCGACCCGGGCGCCAGATGTGTGGCGGAGATCTTTTCGACCGATGGGGCCGGCTATTGCGCCCTGGGCGATGCCGGGGCGCTCAATCCCTTCGTGTCGCAGCAGGATGGCGAGGATGCCGATTTCGCGACCCATCTGGGCCAGCTGCTCGCCCTGATGCTGGAGGCGAACGACACGCCCGAGATGCGCCGGGTCTCGGCCGAGGAACAGGCGGATATCGATCAGTCGATCCGGGCCGTGATGGCCCTCGATCCGGCTTTGCGGTCGGTGCGGGCCTTGCATGCCCATCTGCACAGCGACACGCGAAGGTTGTTCGACAGGTGGTTTGATCGCGGAATGTATGCAGGCATCCTTGATGCCGAGGCCGATGCGATCGGGCGGATCGATCATCCCTTTGCAGCCTGGAATCTGGGGGCCTATCGCGACCGGCCGCAGGTCCTGCGGCCGGTGCTGCTCGACCTGTTCTGGCGGGTCACCCGGGCCTTCGAGGATCCGACCCGGCGGGGTGTGCCGAAGATGCTGGAGATCGACGAGGCGCATCATGCGCTCTCGATCCCGGTCTTTCGGGATTATGTGACGGCCAAGGTCCGGACCTGGGGCAAGTGGCAGGCCGGCGTCACACTCTGGACCCAGTCGCCGGCGGAATATGGTCAGGTGCCGGAATGGAGCGCGATCCGCTCTGCGGCCTCGACCTTCTTCTTCATGGCCGACGGGCGGATGGATGAAGACCAGTATCGCCGGGTCTTCGGCCTGCGCGACGGCGATATCGCCGCGATCCGCCGTCTGGTGCCCCGGCGCGAGGCCTATCTGGTCCAGCCGGATCTCGACATCCGCAAGGTCGTGACGCTCCGGGTCGACCCGGAACAGCACGTCATCAACACCTCCCATCCCCGGGAAGCGCAGATCCGCGACCGGCTGATCGCCGAGCATGGCCGTGACCGCGGCCTTGTGCTCGCGGCGGCCGAGATTGCGCGGCTGGGCACGTCCCGGGTTGAGGTTCCCTCCCCCGCAGGAGCAGAGGCATGAGGTACAAGATCCTGATTCTGGCGGCCGGTCTGGCCATCACCCCCGTTGCCGTTCAGGCCGGGGGCGTGCCCACCTTCGACGGCGCAGCCCTCTCACAGGATGCCCGCGCCTATGCGGAAGAGCTGGCCGAGTTGCAGCGGCTCTATAACCAGCTCGCCGAACAATCGGCTCAGGCGATCCGCAATGCCCGCCGGCTGGGCGATCTGGGTGGTCTTGCCGATGCGCTGGCCGAATATGCCGGTCTGGTCGATGACGAGGCGGCCCGGACCATCCTGCAAGAGATCTATGGCCTCGATCCCGATCGCACCGATTTCCGGCGGGAGATGTTCCGGATCCTCGGCCAGGAATACGACCTTCCGGAGGATGAGGACGACATCCGCCAGGCCTTCCGTGAGGTGGGGGCGTCGGAGGCGGTGATCGATGCGCTCATTCGGTCGAGCAGCTATTTGCAGGTCTATAAGGATCGGGTAACGGCAACATCAAAATCTCTTATCGATAGCGCTCAGAAGAGTGAAAAATCTCGCGCTATGCTTGATAGATATGGGGAGACCCTTGATTCACTTGGTGACGATTCGTTGGGCGCGAGTATGCAGCTTAATACCAGCGTGAACATTACGCAGGGATATCAGATCGATCAGATGACCAAGGAAATTAGGGAACTCCGTGAATATTTTGTAGCTCAAGAGGCTGAGAAGCTCGAAGCAAAGCAAAAAGCTCTCGAAAGGGAGCTGCGTCGGCAGGAAGAGGTGAAGCGACGCACCGAAGCGAGGCACACGCCTGTTCGCATCATGGATTGGGCAAGAGGAATGAGCCAATGAGAGCCGTACTCATGGGCAGCATGCTTGTCTTTCTTGCCTCGACATCTGTCACCTGGGCCGATGATCGAGCCGGGGTGTTTGACCAAAAATACGCACGAGCCTCCCAAGACATAAGAAGTTCTGCTCAGAAAGCATGTAATGGATCGAGAAACGTCGGGAGTATGGTCCTCTGTGAAGGCGATAAGATCCATGAAATGCGCCTTGGCAGTAATGCAATCAGAGGAACAATGAAATATTGTCATGCGCACTATGCGCCGATGGATACCCCGTCGTTGAAGCTAAAAGCGGCCGAGATTGCGCGGCTGAGGCATCAAGCCCGGACGGAATTTGCGTTTACTGGCGGTGAAGACATTGCAGGAGAGGTGTCCGTCGAGGATCTGACCACCGAATATCGCTGCGTCCATGACCTCCTTCTCGATCGCGGCGTGAAGATCGGCTTCGATCTGGGCGGCACGCATATTCCGGACGGGGAGATCTGCGAGGAGATCGACTGCCAGCCCGGCCGGTCGGCGACACGGACGCCGGCGGCTCCGGGCGCGTCGTCTGCCGGAAACCCGATCGAGGACGTGACCGATGCCCTCCGCAGCTTCAACCGCCTGTTCGATTAGGCGGGGTGCCGGGCTTGCCGCGGGGCTGGTCACGGCCGGCCTCGCGCATCCGGCCGCGGCCCACCAGCTGGGCGACGTGACCTCGTGGACGGCGATGATGTCGTCCTTCAACGCGGCCGTCGCCGAGCGGATTGCGGCGATCACCGCGGCTTCCGGCCCCTATTATCAGCTGACCATGGTCCTGATGGGGGCTTTCGCGGCCCTCCATCTCGCGGTCGCCGTCACCCGCTATGTCACCGGCAGCCGCCAGATCGCCGATCTGGCCGAGACCATCGTCTATCTGGCCCTGGTGATGGCCCTGTTCGTCACTTACGGCCTGATCGTCGATGTGGTGACCCGGGCGCCCTATGGCATCGCCACGATCATCCAGCAGGCCGCGCTTGGCTCGGACGACCTCTTCGCGCCGATGAGCTATCTCTACAAGGTGCTCGACAACATCGCCTTCGAGACCGACACCAGCTTCTGGAACCTGCTCGGCCTGGTCGAGGACGGTATCCAGTGGATGACCATCATGCTTGTCTTCCTGGCGGTCCAGCTGGTCTATGTCGTGGCGATCGCCTATGCCACGGTCTTCCCGATCATCTATCTCTTCGCGCTCAAGATCGTCGGCTATCTCGCGATCCCCTTCCTGCTCGCCGGCCCGCTCCGCTTCATCTTTGAGGGGTGGTTGCGGCAGATCTGCGCGACCGTGCTGTTCGTGATTCTGGCCCAGGGGGTGATGGTCGCGAATGTCCTGCTGATCGCCCATGCCTTCGAAATCCCCTGGGGGGCGACGGTCGAAGAGACGGTGATCCGCGGAACTTTCTCCTTTCTGCTTCTGCTCGCGGCCTTGGTGCTCGGGCCGATCGCGATCTTCCAGGCGCAGCGCGTCGCCGCGCAATGGGCCTCGGCCGCTTCCCTCGGGACCGGGGCGGCACAGATCGCCCGCGCCGTGTTCACGCGGGGTGTTGTCAAATGATGATCGATGCCGACCAGCAGGAGCGGCTTGCGCGCTCCCGCACCGTCACCGAACTCGCCCGGCTGCGGCGGGACCGCAATGCCTGGCGGCTGGCCACCCTTGCCGCCGTTGCCGTCATGGTGCCGCTCGCCTGGGGCTACAAGCTGGCCGTGGACGACTATGCCGCACATGTGCGGGTCGCCTGGGTCAAGCTGCTGCCCAATGGCGACGGCTATGCCGAATATCTCGATGATGGTGGTGAGGCCGATCGCTATTTCGACCGGGCCATCGATGCGGCGCTGACCAATTACCTGCAATGGCGGTTCCGGGTCGAGCCGCGCACCATCCGCACCGATTACGGCAATGCCTCGACCTTCCTCGGGCCGGCGGAGACCCAGAAGTTCCTCAAGGATTTCGGGGCGGCGCGGCGTGCCGCGGAGGCCGAGGGATGCGTCTCCTGCCCGACCACCGATGTCACGGTCCGCGCGCTCAATCACACGCTGCTCAGGCCGGCGGAGGGTGCCCGAGCGGCGGTCTACAAGACCGCTGCCTTCCTGACCCAGACCGACCGCGACCAGGCGGGCGGGGTCGTTACCCGCCGGCAGCTGATCGTCACTCTCGACTGGACCCTGCGGCCAGCGGCCGAAGCGGGCCGGGATCTGACCCGGCTCGCGATCAATCCGCCGGCGATTGAGATCATCTCGCAGGACATCCGGGTCGACCAGGCGGGGTAGAGGCCATGCGCATCCTTCTTCTCGCGGCCCTCGCGGCAGCGCTTCCGATCCAGCTCCAGGCCGCACGGTCTGCTCAGGCGGCCGCCGCGGCTGAGGGCCCCGGGGTTTCGGCCCCGGCGGCCGATCCGGTCTATCAGGCCTGCGGCGATCTCGTGCTCGACGGCCATGTCCGGATCAGCCTGCCGGCGCATCCGCAGGTCGCGACCCATATCACCTTCCCGGGGCCGATCGCCGACAGTTCCAATGCCGCGCCGGAACTCTGGGACGTGTTCACCGCGCCGACCGGCGGCCGCTCGCTCTGGGTGCGACCGCGGACCACCACCATCGCCGGCACCACTGTCGGCGTGACGGCGGTCGGCACCGACGGGCGGCCCTATGATTTCACCTTCGAGGTCTCGCGCGAGGTGCCCGACACCTCCTGCTGGACGATCACCGATCATCGGCCGGTCGCCGCGGCAACTGCGCGCCTTGATGCCCTCGATGCCGAGCGGGAGGCGCTTGTGGCCGAGCGGCGCCGGCTCGAAATCCAGATCGAGGATCAGCGCCGGCGCATGGATGCGCTCGACCAGGCTCGTCAGCGGGAGATCGAGGCCCTATCGGCCACGGCAGCGGAACAGGCCCGCGATGCAATCGATGCCTTCCGCTATGCCGTCAACACGGCCTATGGCTGGGGCTACAGCCAGACCCCGCCGCCTTTCGAGATCTCGGCCGCCTATGATGATGGCCGCAACACCTATATCCGGATCCTCTCCGATGCCTTCGGGGCGCCGGCGGTCGTGGGCATCCGCGGCGAAGAGGTCCAGGCCCTCAACTACAGCTATGACGATCTGACCGGGGTCTATGAGATCCAGGGGCTGCACGAGGTGATCGAGCTGCGCTTCGCCGATGTGCTCGCCCGTGTGGAGCGAAAATCATGAGCACGCCCGATGCCAAGGCGACGGGGGCCGCACCACCCGTCGAGACCCGGCCCGATCCGATCAAGCGCGGCCTGATCGCGATCGCCGGGATCTGCGGCTTCGTGGTCGTGGCGGTGGTCGTCAAGATGCTGGCGGCGCCGGCGTCGACCTCGCCTGCGGCGCCTGTGGTGACGGCGGCGCCGGCCCCGGCACCCGATCCGCGGGATGCCTTCCTGCGCCAGATCGAGGAGGCCGAGCGGCACCAGCCACCGGCTGCGGCGAAAGCCGCTTCTGCTCCGGACCAGACCCTGCCCCTGTCGCCGGCGGAACAGGCGGCCATGGATCTGCTGCGTCGGCCGATGGTGGTGAAGAGCACTGAAATCTCCCGTCGGCGGCCGGCGGAGACCGAGGCGCCGGCCGGGCAGGCGGCCGTGTCAGCCCTGCGGGCGCAGCTCGACCGGCTCAAAGGACAGGATGACCGCAAGGAGGATGGCCGATGATCCGCATGCCCCTGTTCATCTCCGGCTGTGCGCTTGCCCTTGCCCTTGCCACCCCGGCGCCGGCGCGCGACCTCGACAGTCTGCGCCGGGAGATCGAGGCGGCCCTGGCGCAGCCGGCGGCGCCGTCGCCGGCACCTGCCGCCCCGGCGGCACCGCCGCCGATCGACATGTCGGCGGCGAGCCCGGACGAGCAGTCGCGCAGCGATGTCACCAAGCCCCAGGGCTATGAAGGCATCCATGCCGTGCCCCCGGGGCATGACGGGCCGGTGGCGACGGTCGGGGTGGGCACGACCGCGCAGGCGGTCGTGAACATGACCAGCATCTCCGACTATCCGGGCCCCTGGCGGGCGACCCTGTCGCGGCCGCTGATGAATGCCGACAACACGGCGGTGATCGCGCCGGCCGGCGCGGTGGTGGTGGGGCTGACGCAGCGGGCTTCAGGGCCGAACGAGCCGATCCACAACCGCATGATCTACACCCCGCTCATGATCCGTCTGCCGGGTGCCGAGGCCCGGACCATCCCGCTGGTCGGTCAGTATCAGCTCGATGGCGCCGGCGTCGCCGGCGTGCGCGACAAGGTCGCGTATCACCTCGACATCCAGGCCGCCGCGGTGGGTGGATCCTCGATCGCCGATGCGCTGCCTTCGGTGATTGCCGAGGCGCTGGGGGTCGATCAGGTCTCGCGCGCCGGCGATGCCGTCGTCTCCAACCTCTCCGATCAGGGCAAGGTGATCCTGGAGCGGTTCACCAACCTGGTGCCGACCGTCGAGGTCCGGCCCGGGGCGGTGGTGAACATCTTCTTCATCCGCCCGGTCGAGGCACCGGTCTGGCGGACGGCGGAACGCTATGCCTTCGAAAGGCCGCGGCCATGAGTGCGCTCAGAGGTCCGGGGTGCATCGCCGGCCTCGGGCTGCTGGCCGCCGGCGTCCTCGGTGCCTGCACCACGCCGGCGCCGGCGCCGCCGGTCACGCCGCCGGTTGTCGCGGCGCCGCAGCGCCTCGATGCCCAGACCGTGCGCCTCTATCTGCCGCCATCGGTCCGGACCGTGGGCCAGGCGGCGGCCTGGCTGCTCGACGGCAGCGGTTATGACCTGGTGCTCTATTGTGCGGCCTGCCCGCCGCGGGCGGCGGAGATCGCGGCCGATCCGGTCAGCCCGCTTGCCTATGCCCGGCCGAACGAGCTGACCAGCAAGACGCGGGCGCTGCTGCTGGTTCTGGGTGGTGCCGGCCGGGTGATCATCGACGACCGGCTCCGGCTCGTGACCTTTGACGAGGAGGCGGGCTGATGCGCCGGGTGATCGTCATCGCAGGCCTCGCCTGCCAGCTCATGGCCTGTGCCGGCCCGGGGCCGGATTGGGCCGCGATCGAAACCACGCCCTATTACGCCGACCGGCACGCGCCTCTGACCCGGATCCCGGCCGGGCGGATCATTCATCGGTCGCTCGACGATGCCGCGGCAGCCCCGGCCGGGTTCGCCCCCTATCTCAGCCTGGGAGATGCAGGATGAAGCACGTCCTTCCAATTGTCGGCCTGGCCGCCCTGGCATTGGCGGCGCCACCTGCAGCCGTCCAGGCCGAGGATTACGACATCGACTGCGCCGTGATCCTGTGCATGGCCGGCGGCTTCCCGGCGAGCGCGCCCTGCTCTGCGGCCCATGGCTACATGATGAAGCGGCTGAAGAAGGGCAAACCGCCCTTCGGCACCTGTGCGATGTCGGACGGTAAGGCCTTCACTGATTACGACCTCGACATGGGCATCCACTATTATTGCGAGGCCGGGCTGGTGATGCGCTGGCCGGATGACCGCGACACCTGGAGTGGCAACCGGCCCGGCTGTTACATCGAAGAGGTGGTCGGCCGGGATGATGAGCGGCGCTACACCTATGTCCGGGCGGCGGCCGGCGGGCCGTATATGGAGATCACGATCAGCCCGGGGAGCGCTGAGGCGTACAGGTCGGGGAAGCTGTATTATTAAGGGGTTAGATCATGATGGGCGACGGGTTGTTGATGTTCGGTTCCGTTTATCCATCCAATTCCATCCATTTTCATCCGAGTCAGGGGGCGTAGCTGGCCTGTCTGGTGATGCGCTGGCCGGAGGAGTGCGGCCCCCTCTGTTCGGGTAGCGGCCGGTTGGCGTGGGCACTGCGTTGAAATACATAAAAACCATATATACGCAAAAACATTAATGTATATATGGAGAATGGGATGTGCCCCGGAATATTGTCGCGCTGCACCGACCGGGCGCTCTTCTGCACGAAGCCTGTCGCTGATCGCCTGAAACAGCGGGCAGGCCAAACGGGCTGCTCACGGGAACAGCACTTTTTCCAGCGCCTCGGCCAATTCGCGCCGCTTGTCGGCGGACAGTTTCTTGAGATTGCGCTGTTTCCATAAGACGGCGGGCAGGTTCTGCGCGCCAACGATGCCGGGCAAGGTCCAGTCCGGCTCGCCGCGCTTGAAGCTGGTAAGGAAGCGCCGGTGATCTTCTGGCATGGCGGCCACCATCTCGGCGATGATCGCCTCCCGCGCGGTCTCCAGGTCCGCAAGCGGGACAGGTTCCTGTGTCATGCCATCAAAGCCCCGCGCGAACTCCTTGTGCAGCGGCTTGCGGGTCGGGGCCAGAACTTCAGCCATCGGACGGTTGTGGCTGATGACATAAACCAGAAAGGCGCGACGCAACTCGTCGCCGACGCCCTCGTTCTCCAGCAGGCCGCGCACATCAAAGAGGTCGCGCGGGTGCTGGCGGTCAAAGGCTGCCACGATCTTGCCCGCGTAGAGATCGGCGAAGGACACGACTTGCATTTCGGCGAAGCCGAAGGTGTCCTCGACAGCGGGAACCACGCTCATGACGACAGGATCATAGACCGCACCGCGGAGCACGGGGGTTACCTCGATCTTGATCTGCACGCCGGGCGTCCGAACGATCAGCTTGGTGATGATATCCTCATCGACAGAACGCGAAGCATTGACGCTCGCGGTGGGGATACCCCGCTCGATCCGTTCTTTTATCCCCTGCATGGCGGCGTTGATTGCCGCAAGCGATGTGGCCCGGTCTTGGATCGGCAGATAAGTCAGGTCAATGTCTACGGAGAGGCGCGGCATGTCGCGCACGAACAGGTTGATCGCGGTGCCGCCTTTGAGCGCGAAAGCCTGCTCTTCCGCGACGAAAGGAAGGACGCGAATAAGCAGGGCGACCTGCTGGCGATGTGTCGAGGAAGGCCATGGAATTCACACGCATCCAAGGTCGGATGGCACGGTGATGTTGTAGCGCGGATCGAGTTTGCCGCCTTTGACGAGGGCGCGTTTGCCCGAACCCAGATCGATGCAGGACATGTCGAGCCGGGATCGCCACGTATGGCGGTGGCGGTCGGCGAAGAAAAGAAAAAGCCGCTTCACCTTCACGCTGGCGCAAGCCTCCAGCAGGGTTTGCAAGCGGCGCGGGCTTAAATCGCTCATCCCTTCCATCAAGGCATCGGCCTGATGAAAGCTCTCATGCTCGGGCAGCTCGTCGAGCAATTCGAGAACGGCGCGCTCCTTGCTGGAATATCGGATAGGTAAGGTCAGGCCGCCGGCGCCGACCATGACGGGGCTTGGCTCGGATGGCGCGTCGACATCATCGGGAAACAACCGCAGGCTGTTGTGCCAGCGAAAGGTTATATCGAGTGGCAGGCTCGCCAGCCAGGTCGGTGGACGCTTCGGTCCGTAAAGATGAACCTCGTGCACGGCTGTCGAAAGGTAATGGGCATAGCCTTGCTGTTCGAGCGCGGTGCGTCCGCCGACCGTCAACGGAAGCTCCAGCACCGTCTGGAGAGAAACGATCACCTGCTGCCAGGTGAGCGGCGTGCGCGAGCGGCGATAGACGCGCCGCGCCGGGCTATTGAGCCAGCCCGCGCGAACATACTGGCTGCGCAGCGCCGACGAGTAGCCGTGCGCCTCCATCCAGGCGGCATCAGCCAGGAGACCCTCGGGGAGTTCCTGCTGAAGTCGGTTTAATTTTCCGCCAGAATGCATATTCATGCTTAGTATTTTGCAACGTTTTTAAACCGATGTCGAGTTCGGATTTTCCAAGATTCGCTAAGTCATACTTTGTGTTTTGAGGAATATATAAACCGCGGGGAGTGCTGGAAGAGACTGCCGTTGAAAGGCGAGACTCTGTCCTCGCCCCGGGCTTAAGCCGGGGAGGGCGATACTTTGCGGGGGGCGGCCCCCGTTGCGGCCATTTTCACGAAGCGCTGGCTACCTTCGCGGGGCTCTACGTACGCGGCCTCCGGCCGCACCGAACTGGGCAGTCATCCAACGCTTTGATCCGAGCTGGCCGGCCATGAGGCCGGGCACATAGAGGTCTGCATCGAGCCGCGGCCAGTGAAGGCCCAGACCCGAGGGGCTGATTTCGATGACGGCGAGGTCTTCCGGCGCGGCGCCGGCCAAGCCCTCAGCCAAGCGCGGCGGAAAGCTGATCTGCACCTCAGTGTTGAGCTTGACCACCACACGCCCCGTGCGCCGATCATAACGGGCGGCCACGGCATAGCCCGCCTGACGATGCTCCTGGGTGCGGATCTCGGCTTGGGGGAATGCTTCCTCCGAAAGGGTCATGTCAGGCAATGTCCATCGAAGTTTCACGTTTGCCGCGGCTTGAGCGAATTTCTGCATCTCCGAATATCACATCACATATATGTTGAGTTTATGCAGAAGTTTCAGATCTTTACGAACTTGACGAATTTATCAAAGTTATCCATATAAGATCCAACGGAGGTTGGATCATGGCAGCTCCTAAATCAAAAACGGGTACGCGCAATGGCGCGGGCCGACGGCTGGCCGGAGAATCGAAGGGAACTGCCGGCTTCAAGTTTCCTGCCGCGGCATCCAAGCAGTTTACCAGTGCTCCCAAGCAGATGAAGGCACTCCTTCAAGTCTATGGGGACGCTATCGCGCGGAGCCGTCGGGCCGGCCGGCCCGTGAGTTTTCGTGTCGATGTCGACCCCGAAGGTGAGACCGTTGTGACCCCGGTCGAAGACACGACCTCTGGGTCGGAAGTCGTGAGAGAAAGTGCCGCAGCACCGGCCGGGGATCTCGAAGCGGCCCTGGCTGCGGCGCGGGAACGTGGGCGACTGCGTGCGGCCGAAATCCTGAGCGGCGGGGATATGTTGAACGCGGATGCATTCGCCAAAATGCTCGGAACAACCCGGGTGACGGTGAATACAAAACGTCAGAATGGCCAGATCCTCGGCCTTGACGGTACCAAGCGCGGCTTCCGATTCCCTGTCTGGCAGCTGGATGCGGAGGGTAAGCCTTATGCTGAACTGGCCGCACTGCATGATCTGCTCGGCAGCCCTTGGGCGATCTACCGCTTCTTGATGCAGCCGCATGGGGAACTTGACGGGTTGACCGGGCGTGAGGCCCTGGAGCGTGGGGAGGGGGATGCGGTGCTGGCGGCGGCCGAGAGTGTCGGGAGAGATTTCCGCTAAATGGCGAAGACTCCCCCACCAAAAGGCTTTGCGGAGGCGCCCCTTCGTATCTATGAAGTGCCGTCTGGTCAGGTATTTGGTCGTATCTATCTGGGGCGCTATCCCGAACCACTCGGCTACGGCAAGACACCGAGCCGCTTCAGTGACCCACGGCGGCGGCGTAAACCCGCCAACCGGTTTGGTGTGCTGTATCTCGGCGAGACCGTGAAGGTATGCTTCCTTGAAGCGGTCCTCCGAGATCAGCGTGACGGCACGATCGGCGATCTGCCGATCGGAATGTCTGAATTATATGACCGCCATTATGCGGAAATCGAAATTGCGAACCCACTCGCAATGGTCGACCTGCGTGATGACGGCGCCATTGTCATGGGTGTGCCGACTGATGTTGCAAAGGCGTCAACTCAGACGCTCGCCCGGGCTTGGTCCCTGGCGTTCTACGACCATAAGGACGAACCAGACGGGATTATTTATCCATCGCGGCTTAACGGCCATACCAACCTGGCTGTGTTTGACCGTGCCATAAGGAAGCTCCGGGTCAGGCAGAAGATGCAGCTGATCGGTGCGCCGGGGCTGGCGAGTGTGCTGGATGATTTGAAAGTCGCTCTCGTTGATTCCTGACAGCTGAGCCGCGATCGCACGCCCCACTGACGGCTGGGGCGGGCCCCTCATCAGCGTTTCTGCTCGGTCGATCTTCTCCCGCCCCTCCCTATGCCTTCGTATCTATGATAACGTCCTTTATCAGTGTTTTGAGAAGACCCCTCTCCCTCACCCACGGCACCCGCCCATGCCCCTGATCCCCGCCACACCACCCGGCCTGCCCGCCACTCCACCCCTCATCGCCGCCGCCGGCGATCTGGCCCAACTGCGCTTCCTCGAATTCTTCGTCGCCCGGATCCGCAACCCGCACACCCGGCGTGCCTATGGCCGGGCGGCCGAAGACTTCCTCACCTGGTGCAGCGGTATCGGGCTGACCGCGATCGGTCAGGTTCAGCCGCTGCATGTCGCGGCCTGGGTCGAGCTTCAGGGGCGGCACTTCGCCGCGCCGACCGTCAAGCAGCGCCTGGCCGGGCTGAAGCATCTGTTCGACTGGCTGGTGACCGGCCAGATCCTGCCCGCCAACCCGGCCGCGTCGGTGCGCGGCCCGGTGCATCGGGTCAAACGGGGCAAGACCCCGGTTCTGGAGGCGGCCGAGGCGCGGCGGATCCTGGAGGCGATCGACGTCTCAACCCCGATCGGGCTGCGCGACCGCGCCCTGATCGGGCTGATGGTCTACAGCTTCGCCCGAATCGGTGCAGCCCTGGCCATGCGGGTGGAGGACGTCTATGTCCAGAACCGTCGCCTCTGGGTGCGGCTGCACGAGAAGGGGGGCAAGCGTCACGACATGCCCTGTCACCACAATCTCGATGCCTGGCTGCACGACTATATGGAGGGTTGTGCGCTGGCGGGTGACCGGCGGAGTGCCCTGTTCCGGACCATCGCCCGCGGCACCGGCCGGCTGAGCGACCGGGCGATGCAGCAGGCCGATGCCTATGCGATGATCCGGCGCCGGGCCGCGGCGGCCGGGATCGAGACGCCGATCGGCAATCACAGCTTCCGGGCCACGGGGATCACCGCCTATCTCAAGAACGGGGGCACGCTGGAAAAGGCGGCGACCATGGCCAACCATGCCTCCACCCGCACCACCCAGCTTTATGACCGGCGGCCGGATGAGGTGACGCTGGATGAGGTGGAGCGGATCTTCGTCTGACCCTCTGGCTGACGCTCTGCGATCTCCGGCACCTGATCAAAACCCCGGCCCCTGAAGATGGGGAACCCAGGTTCCCCGCGGCGCAAGGGGCAAGCGCCGGCGGCGATGCCGCCGTCGTCGATCGCGGGGTCTCCCCAGCCTTCGGCGGCAGGCCGCCTGCAGGCCGGCGCGCCGCGCCGCCCCGGGCCTGGGCCCGGGGTGGGTGATCCCCCTCCCCGCGATCGACCCCTCTGAGCTGCGCCGCTTCCCCTCCTTCGTTCGCCACTTGGGCGTTGTCGGTCGATGAAATCGACCGACACATCAAGACGGAGGAGACCATGAAGCAGGATCTTCACGCCGAGGTGACCGCCCGCATCGTGGCGCAGCTTGAGACGGGTGTGCGGCCCTGGATGCGCCCCTGGACGACGGGGGAGAGTGTTGCAGGCCGGCCGCTTCGGGCCACGGGTGAGCCTTATCGTGGAATCAACACGCTCATTCTGTGGGAGGCGAGCCTCATCCGCGGCTATCATGCGCCGACCTGGATTACCTTCCGGCAGGCCCGGGCGGAAGGCGGCACGGTCCGTCGGGGTGAGCATGGGGCCACGGTTGTCTACAGCTCTGCCCTCACCCGTACCGATGTCGATCCGGAGACGGGCGAGGAAGCAGAGACCCGGATCCCGTTCCTGAAGAGCTATACGGTGTTCAATGTCGAGCAGTGCGACGGACTGCCGGACCGATTGACGGCCCCGCTTCCGGCGTGCCCCGAACCTGAACGGATCGCTGCCGCCGAAGCCTTCATCGCGGCGACAGGTGCTCGCATTGAGGCCGGGGGTGGGCGTGCCTTTTATGCGCCGGCCCGGGATATGATCGGCATGCCGGCACGCACTGCCTTCCGCGACGCTCATGGCTGGTACGCCACCCTTTTGCACGAGCTGACCCACTGGACCGGTCATCCCGCCCGGTGCCATCGCCAGTTCGGCCGGCGCTTCGCCGATCAGGCTTACGCCCGTGAAGAGCTGGTTGCCGAGCTTGGCGCGGCCTTCCTGTGCGCGGATCTGGGCGTTGCACTCACGCCGCGCGAGGATCATGCCGCCTATCTCGCGAGCTGGCTCGATGTGCTCAGGGCAGACAAGCGTGCGATCTTCCAGGCCGCGAGTTTTGCGGCACGGGCGGTCGACTATCTCCATGCGCTGCAGGCGGCGGCATCGGGGGTGGGGCAGGCTGTTGCGTAGCCATAAAAATGCACTTACATCACTGTATATACAGTGATGTAAGTGCATTTTTATGTATCATTGGCCCGTGATAGGCGGAAGGACAGTGACGGGCATGGAAGTGTGTTTGTCTGAAAATCTCCATCGAATGAATTCGAATAATAGATCGGGATGTATTTTTAAATCGCATACCTTCCACACAGTGTCGTCGCCGTCCTTGTCCGGCCCGCTGCGACATGAGTGGCATGCAAGAAAATCTCGATGAGATCGCCGCTTGGGTCATGTCAGGGGCGTCAGAAGTGCTCATGATGGATCGGGATCGGATAGAACACGACCGCCAGACAACATCAATATCCTGGTCCTGCGACTCAGATCCCCAGAATTTAACTCGGTCGAGAATTTGTAGCAGTTCATACAGGACAATTGGTTGCCCAAATGCATCTTCGGATCCCCCGACTGAATCATCTCATATGCTGCTATGCTTGGAGCCTGCCCTGGAAGATTATCTCCATCGGGGGGAGGCGTGGGGCTCATAGGGTCTGATTATCGCAGATTGTTACTGACTGGATGTCAAGTGTCGCTTGACGCTATTCGGCCTCCCAAATAGTGTGCGGCATGAAGATTCGGAATGCGGTCCATCCAGGCTTGAGCTCTCTCATTGCAGAGGACGAATCGGTCGGCCCGTGAGGCATCGACGTTTGCGGCGCATCCTGTCGGTTCCTTCAGGATATGGCCGGGGAATTGGAGTTTCGCGTCGGTCGGTGACGATGGGAACTTCGCGTGGCGCCGGTCGGCGCACTCACGTTCGGGATCGACTCACAGGGCGATGAGATCACGAACCTCGACTACGAAGGAAACGGCTGAAACTTGAGGGCACGCGCAATGAACGGTATCCGAATGAAAGTTCCTGCCCATCCCGGTGGCTTCGTAAAAGCCGAGGTGATCGAACCTCTAGGTTTGTCGGTCACGGCTGCCGCCGATGTTCTCGGTGTCACTCGCGCCGCTCTATCCGCCCTCCTCAACGAGCGGGCTGACTTGTCGCCGGAAATGGCAATCCGCATCGAGAAGGCGTTCGGCGTGTCAATGGAAACCCTCATGCGTATGCAAAATAGCTTTGACATTGCGGAGGCACGGAAGAAGGCAAAGGCGGTCAACGTCGCACCCTATTCGGGCAAGCCGCCGCAGCGAAATCTCCCATCATGACCCGTTCAATTTCAGAAAACTTCGGGGCAGAGGCTCGCGACCTAAAAGAAAGCCGTCCACCACATGAAGCTCGAAGAAATCAAGTCTAGCCTGGGTCTATCCGGGATCGAGCCGTCCCAGATCGTGACGGTTGTTGCCGCCGTCCCCTTGGGGGAAGACTCCGTTCAGCTCATCTACCGGACGCCGGACGGCGCGATGAAGGAACGGCTTCTCGGCAGGCGCGACGAGGTTTCGGTCAATGTCGCCACGGTCGAGCGCCCCTTCTCCTTCGACGGTGACGGCGCAGCTTTCCAACTTGCTTGTGAGGCGAAGCGGATTGACCTCGCCTTCCTCTTCGATCCGATGATGGCGGTCCATAGCTCGAATGTCGAGCCGCTGCCTCACCAGATTACCGCTGTCTATGAGTCGCTTTTGCCCCGGCAGCCACTGCGGTTCGTCCTGGCGGACGATCCCGGTGCGGGTAAGACGATCATGGCCGGCCTCTACATCCGCGAACTCATCATGCGCGCGGACTCGCATCGCATCCTAATCGTCGCGCCCGGCAGCCTAGTCGAGCAATGGCGGGACGAGATTTATGAGAAATTCGGGCTGGAGTTTCACGTTTATTCCTCGCTTATGGCGCAGACTTCGCCCAGCGGAAATCCGTTCGACGACTATCCGCGCCTTATCGTCCGGCTCGATCAGATCTCGCGGAACGAGGAACTTCAGGACAAGATCTGCGCCCCCGGCTGGGATTTGGCCATCTTCGACGAAGCGCACAAACTTTCCGCTCACTATTTTGGTTCCAATCTGGAAAAGACCGCCCGCTTCCGCTTCGCCGAGAATCTGGGCGCGCATGTCCGGCACCTGCTGTTGATGACGGCGACGCCGCACAACGGCAAGGAAGCAGACTTCCAGCTTTTCCTTTCATTGCTCGATTCCGACCGCTTCTACGGCAAATTCCGCGATGGCGTTCACAAGGTCGATGCTTCCGACCTCATGCGCCGCATGGTCAAGGAGGAATTGGTCAAGTTCGACGGCACGCCGCTCTTCCCGGAGCGCAAGGCGTACACGGTCAACTACGAACTCTCGCTCATTGAGGCGGCTTTGTACGAGGCCGTCACTCACTATGTGCAGACCGAGATGGGTAAGGCCGACCAGCTCGAAGGCGCGCGCAAGGGCTCTGTAGGCTTCGCCCTTGCCACGCTGCAACGGCGTCTCGCTTCGAGCCCCGAAGCGATCTTCCAATCGCTCAAGCGCCGCCGCGAGCGGCTTGAGAACCGGCTACGCGACGAGAAGCTCGACATCAAGGGGCGGCACGCCCTTGCCGAGACCTATGCCGGTGCGCCGGAGGACGACGACGACCTGAGTGCCGAAGAGCAGGAATCCCTCGAAGAAAATCTGATCGACGACGCGACCGCCGCCAAGACGGTCGCCGAGCTCGAGGCCGAGATCATCATCCTGAAGGGGCTGGAGGAGCAGGCCAAAGCTGTCGTTGCCTCCGGGCAAGATCGCAAATGGGATGAGCTGTCGAGAATCCTTCAGAACAATCCTGAAATGCGGGACGCTTCTGGCCGTCAGCGTAAGATCATCATCTTCTCTGAGCACCGCGACACGCTGAACTACCTTCAGGCGCGGATTGCGGGCGTGCTCGGCAATCCCGACGCCATCGTGACGATCCACGGCGGCACCCATCGAGATGAGCGCCGCCGGCTTCAGGCGCTCTTCCGCTCCGATCCCGATGTTCGAGTTCTGGTGGCGACCGACGCCGCAGGCGAAGGCGTCAACCTTCAGAACGCCAACCTCATGGTCAACTATGACCTGCCATGGAACCCGAACCGACTGGAGCAGCGGTTTGGCCGCATTCACCGCATCGGGCAGACCGAGGTGTGCCACCTGTGGAATCTGGTCGCCAAGGAAACCCGCGAAGGCGATGTCTATCACCGCCTGCTTATAAAACTGGAGGTTGAGAGTCAAGCTCTGCATGGCCGGGTGTTCGACATTCTCGGCGAGGTTTTCGAGGAAACCAGCCTGAAGGATTTGCTGGTCGAGGCAATCCGCTACGGTGATCGCCCGGATGTCCGCGCTCGTCTCACCCAGAAGATCGACAAAGCGCTCGACCACGACCACCTAAAATCGCTCTTGAACCGCAACGCGCTTGCTCAGGAGACTATGAGTCCTGAGCGCCTGTTCGCGGTGAAGGAAGAAATGGAGAAGGCGGAGGCCCGGCGGCTTCAGCCCTACTTCGTCCGAGCCTTCTTCTCCAAGGCCCTCGATGCGCTTGGTGGCACGGCACATCCGCGCGAAGCCGGACGCTACGAAATCACTCATGTTCCTTCCACAATCCGCGAACGCGACCGCCGTCTGACGGGCCGGAACCGGCGCGAGCATGAGCCCGTGCTGCGGCGCTACAGCCGCATTTGCTTCGAGCGTCAGGCCATCCAGCCGCTCGATAAGGCAGGGCTGGAGCGTGCCGTCCTCATGCATCCCGGCCATCCGCTCATGCTCGCCATGTCGGATATGATCCTGGAGCAGCACGCCAACCTCCTTCGGCAGGGCTCGATCCTCATTGACCCGTCCGATGAAGGGCTCGACCCGGCGCTGCTGTTCCTGCTGACGCATGAGATCAAGTCCGGCGACAACACCGTGCTATCCAAACGCCTGCAATTCGTGCGGGTCGGCCCGGACGGGCAGGCGAGCTTTGCCGGCTGGGCGCCCCATCTCGACCTTGAGCCTTTGCCGGAGGCGGAGCGTCCCTTGCTCAAGGACGTGCTCGACGCGCCTTGGCTGTCCTCCGGCCAGGAGGCGCGGGCCTTGGCCCTAGCTGCGACGACGCTGGTGCCGGAGCACTATGGCGAGGTCGCGCAGCGGCGAATCGACCATGTGGAGAAGACCCTGAATGCTGTCCACGAGAGGTTGAGCAAGGAAATCGCCTTCTGGCAGGATCGTTGGATGAAGCTGAAGGACGACGCCGAGGTCGGAAAGGACGTGCGGCTCAATCTTCAGAATGTCGAACGCACGCTTGGCGACCTTCAGGGGCGTTTGGACAATCGGAAGAAAGAGCTTCAGGCCATGCGCCACGTCGTGAACGGCACGCCGGTCGTGCTCGGCGCGGCGCTGATCGTGCCGGCCGGCTTGATGAACAAGCTGCACGGCGACGAGCCGGCCGATCCGGTGGCGGCGACCTTCGCGGCCGACGCGGCGGCCCGCTCGCGCATCGAGCATCTTGCCATGTCGGCCGTCCGGCTGGCCGAGGAAGCGCGCGGCTGCCGCGTCGTCGATGTCTCAGCCGCAAAGTGCGGCTGGGATTTGACTTCCTATCCCCCGGCCGTTGACGGCAGGCAGCCCGATCCCAAGCACATCGAAGTGAAGGGCCGGGTGAAGGGCGCGAGCACCATTACGATCACCCGCAACGAGATGCTCTACGCCTTCAATCAGGGCGACAAGTTCGTGCTGGCGATCGTCATCGTCGGCGAGGATGATGCGATCGACGGCCCCCACTATATTCCCAGCCCCTTCGACCGTGAACCGAGCTGGGGCGTCGCGTCCATCAACTTCCATCTGGGCGATCTGCTTGCCAAGGCGGAGGTCAGATGACCGCGCTGCGCCTCGACAAGCTATCGCTGACCAATTTCCGCTGCTTCGCCCATTGCGAGGTCGCGTTCCATTCCCGCCTGACCGTTCTGGTTGCGGAGAACGGCAGCGGCAAGACTGCCGTGCTCGACGCTGCCGGAGCTGCGCTCTCGGTCTTTGTCAACGCTCTCTATCCGTCGGAAAAGGTTCGGCGCATCGAGCGTGGCGATGTGCGCCTGATCCCGGGTCAGGAGCGCAGCATGTCCCCTTGCCTTCCGACCGAGTATGAAGCGCAGGCAACCGTTCGTGACACTGCCGTGACATGGAAGAGCGCCGTTAGAACCTACGGCGACAAAGTACGTTCTGGATTCCGGCACCTTGACCCAATGAAAGAGGCTGCGCAGCCATTCCTGTCTGACACGGCCGTTCTTCCGCTCATAGCTTACTACGGAACGGGTCGCCTCTGGAGCGAGCAACGGCAGACCGAATATCGCCGTTCCTCCGCCACCAATGTCGGTGAGCGCGTCGCCGGCTATGCTGACTGCCTCACGTCGTCATCGTCGTTCAAAGGCATTTCGGCATGGTTCGAGCATCGCTTCAGGCAGACGGCATCGCCTTTATTCCGGGAAAGCCTGCAAGCCAACCTTGCGATGATCGAAGGCGTGAAGACCGCCACCGACATGGTCCTTCAGCCGACCGGCTGGTCAAGCCTCCGCTGGGATGACGAGCTTCACACCCTGACGGCCAAGCACGAGACGCGTGGCGAACTGCCATTGTCCATGCTGAGCGATGGTGTCCGCACCATGCTTGCGCTTGTCGCCGACGTTGCGCGCCGCTGCGCCAGCCTCAATCCGCAACTGAGTGATCGGGCCGCCATCGAGACCCCCGGCATTCTTATCGTAGATGAAGTGGACATGCACCTTCATCCCCGCTGGCAGCAGCAGGTGCTCGGCTTGCTGCAAGCCGCGTTCCCGGCCCTACAGATCATTGTCAGCACGCACAGCCCGCACGTGCTGTCCACCGTCGATAAGTCGTCGATCCGCGTCCTCCATATCAACAACGGCGACGGGGTGACCGAGACGCCCCAGATTCAGACTAGAGGCGTCGAGAGCGCGGGTGTCCTGGCGACCGTGATGGACGTGGACCCCGTTCCGCAGGTCGAGGAAGCAACTGCCCTCAGCGCCTATCGCAAAATCATCGAGGCGGGAGAAGCCGAAGGGCCGGAAGCCTCCGCCTTGCGGCAACGCCTGATCGAGCACTACGGGGAAAGCCATCAGGTCATACTGGACGCCGACCGCCTCATCCGCTTCCAGCGGTTCCGGCTCGCCAAGAGCCGGCAGGAGGGCGCGTGACATGCGGAAACTTGATCGCACCGTCAGCCCCGCACCGGCTTGTCTTCACAGCTACACTTGCAGCGTTAACAGATGGGACGATGTGTCATCCATCCATAAGGAGCAGATCAGAAAGCAGCTCGAAGCCATGCAAGGCCGTCGTTGCGCCTATTGTGAAGGCAGCATCGACGGCCTTGGCCAGCATATCGAACACTTCCGGCGCAAGAAGCATCATCCTGCCCTGACGTTCGAGTGGAGCAATCTATTCTGGTCATGCAATCAGACGGATTCATGCGGTCACTTTAAGGATCGTAGAGCCGGCTCGTACAACGTAGCAGACCTGATCGACCCTTGCGCGGACGACCCGGACGACTTCTTCATTTTCTGGTCTGACGGAACTATCAGCGTAAGGAATGGCCTATCAAAGCAGGAAGAACATAGAGCGAAAGAGACTTTGCGAGTGTTTTCCTTACATCCTAACTTTGGACGCTTGAGAAACATGCGCAAGTCGGCCGTGGCTCAGTATGTCAATTATGTTGCCGATGCGTCTGAGTATGGGTTCTCGGATGAGGACATTCGCGAACTTATTGCCGGAGAGCTTCAGGTCGCCCGTGACCTCCCATTTTATACCACCATCCGGCACGTGCTGACGGAAAGACAATAAAGAATGACCGCTACCGTGAAAACCCCGAAGAAGCTGATCGAAGTCGCGCTACCGTTGGATGCGATCAATGAGGCTGCGGCGCGCGAAAAGTCGGTCCGGCACGGGCATCCGAGCACTTTGCATCTGTGGTGGGCGCGGCGGCCGCTAGCAGCGGCGCGCGCTGTGATCTTCGCGCAAATGGTCAACGATCCGTCGTGGAAATGGGAGCTTGATCATCCGGGCGAGATTCCGCCGAATAACATGAAGGCGAGCTGGGCCGCGAGCCGGAACCGACTCTTCAACATCATCAAGGACTTGGTGAAGTGGGAGAACACCACCAACGAGTCCGTGCTGCAAAAAGCGCGGGCTGAGATTCGTAAATCCTGGCGCGAGACCTGCGAACTCAACAAGGATCATCCGCAGGCGACCGAACTATTCAATCCCGAAAAGCTGCCGGCGTTCCACGATCCGTTTGCGGGCGGCGGAGCGCTGCCACTGGAAGCGCAGCGCCTTGGGCTTGAATCCTATGCGTCAGACCTCAATCCGGTCCCGGTCCTAGTCAACAAGGCGATGATTGAAATTCCCCCGAAGGTTGCGGGCATGCCGCCGGTGAACCCCGGGGCAAGGGGCAGGCACGACGCCTGGAGTCTAAATTGGGAGCGCGCACAGGGGATGGCAGAGGACGTGCGCTACTACGGCGAATGGATGGGTGAGGAGGCAAAGAAGCGCATTGGCTACCTCTACCCGCCCGTCGAAGTTACGGCTCAGATGGCGGAGGAGCGACCCGACCTTATGCCACTGGTAGGTAAAAAGCTGACCGTAATAGCTTGGATTTGGGCAAGAACCGTTAAGAGTCCGAATCCTGCCTTCCGCAATGTAGATGTCCCTCTCGTCTCAACATTCGTTCTGTCGAGCAAAGAAACTCATGGAGCCTACGTTCAAACTATTATTGAACATAACACCTATCGTTTTAGCGTAAAGGTCGGTAGGCCGCCGGAGAACGCCAAGGCCGGAACAAAACTAGGACGTGGAGCCAATTTCGCTTGCACTATGTCTGGAACGCCGATCTCCGGCGACTACATAAAGTCTGAAGGTGAAGCGGGGCGGATAGGCGTGCGTTTAATGGCCATTGTCGCCGAGGGTGCAAGGGGCCGTGTCTATATCAGCCCCACCCCAGATCATGAAGAGATCGCCAAGCAGGCGTCACCATCATGGCGACCTGAAGTATTGATATCAGGTACGACTCAATATCTTGGTGTCAAGCCTTATGGTATGCACCGTTTCGACCAGATATTTAGTGATCGGCAACTTGTTGCCCTCACGACTTTTGCAGACCTTGTCAATGAGAGCCGCGCCCTAATCCGCGCCGACGCGGTTGCTGCGGGGATCCCCATTGATGAGGAAGGTGTCGACTGTGACGGGAGGGGCGCGACCGCCTACGCCGAGGCGGTCGCGATATTCTTGTCCTTCGCGGTCAGTCGATCAGCCGATTTTTGGTCGAACGTATGCATTTGGGCAAATCAGCCGAAGAACGAACTTGTAACGCATCTTTTTGGGCGCCAAGCCATCCCGATGGCTTGGGATTTTGGGGAGGTGAACCCTTTTAGCAATTCGGGCGGAAGCTTTATAAAGAATCTCAGCTATGTCGTCAGAGCTATAGAATACCTACCTGCTGGACCGCCGTCCTTTGCTCGTCAAAGCGATGCGGCAAAGACTGAACTGAGTCACAGAAAAGTTGTGTCAACAGATCCACCTTATTATGACAATGTTCCCTATGCTGATCTTTCCGATTATTTCTATATTTGGCTTCGGCGCGCACAGCGTACGATTTTTCCGGATCTTTTCGCGACCGTAGCAGCGCCCAAGGGAGAAGAGCTGGTAGCGTTTGCCTATCGGCATGGGTCTAAGACCAACGCCAAAGACTTTTTCTTAAAGGGCATGTCACAGGCGATGCGCCGAATCACAGAAAATGCTCATCCGGCATTTCCGGCAACGATTTATTACGCTTTTAAACAAGCCGAATCCGATGAAGATGAGGGCACTTCTAGCACCGGATGGGATAGCTTCCTTGCTGCGGTTATTCGATCAGGTTTCGCGATCGTTGGGACGTGGCCCATGCGAACTGAGCGTGCGGGGCGAATGCGAGACACCGGCTCCAACGCTCTTGCTTCAAGTATTGTCCTCGTCTGCCGGCCCCGTGTAACTGCAGCGGAGACTATCTCCCGTCGTGCTTTCCTGCGTGAGCTAAATCAGATTCTCCCAGAAGCGCTCGACGAGATGACCCGTGGCTCTGGCGACGACCGTTCGCCGGTCGCGCCGGTTGACCTTTCTCAGGCGATAATCGGCCCCGGTATGGCTGTGTTCTCGAAATACGCTGCCGTGCTTGAGGCAGATGGAACGCCAATGGCCGTGCAGACCGCGCTACGGCTCATCAATCGCTTTCTCGCCGAGGACGATTTCGATCACGACTCCCAATTCTGCCTGCATTGGTTCGAGCAGTACGGTTGGAAGGAAGGTCGCTTTGGCGAGGCCGACACCCTTGCCCGTGCCAAGGGGACGAGCGTTGATGGCGTGAAGCAATCGGGCGTTCTCTTTGCCGCTGGCGGCGTTGTCAGGCTGCTGAAATGGGCGGAATACCCGTCCGACTGGAATCCGGTCGACGACGATCGGCTGCCGGTATGGGAAGCCCTGCATCATCTGATCCGCATCTTCAAAGCCGAAGGCGAGAGCGGCGCGGGCAAGGTGCTTGCAGCCGTCGCGGCTAAGGCCGAGCCGGCGCGGCAGCTTTCCTATCGCCTCTATACGCTTTGCGAACGGGCGGGCTGGGCTGAGGATGCCCGTGCCTATAACGAGATCATAACGAGCTGGAGCGCCATCGAGTCTGCCGCCGCCGCGGCACCGAAGGTGCATCAGGGCGACCTGTTTGGCTGAAGGGGGAGCCGACGATGAAACCTTGGAGAGAAGTGGCTGTACCCCATCAGGACGTGCTTGAAGGCACGTTCCAACAATCGGAGTTTGCGGCCGACATCACAGCCGTCAACACCGGCAAGGCCAGTCGCGAGTATCAGGATGCCGGCGCGTTCTTCGACCGCACTTTCATCACCGAGGGCATGGCGCAGCTGCTGACTCAGGTTGCGCAGCGGCTCGCCGGCCGGGGTGGCGAGCCGGTCGTGCAGCTTCAGACCGCCTTCGGCGGCGGCAAAACGCACACGATGCTCGCTGTCTATCACCTTGCCACCCGCAAATGCGCCTTGTCCGACCTCGCCGGCATTCCGGCGCTTGTCGATCGGACGGGCTTGATGGACGTGCCGCAGGCCCGCGTCGCGGTGCTGGACGGCACCGCGCACGCGCCGGGCCAGCCGTGGAAGCGGGGGAGCCAGATGGTCAAGACCCTTTGGGGCGAGATCGCATGGCAGCTCGGCGGCGCAGACGCCTTTGCGCTTGTCGCCGAGGCCGACGCCACTGGCACATCCCCGGGAAAGGACGTGCTGCGCGAGCTTCTTGAGCGCCATGCGCCTTGCGTCGTGCTGATCGACGAGCTGGTCGCCTATATCCGGCAATTCCCGGAATCCCAGGCGATCAGCGGCGGCAGCTACGATTCTAACCTGTCCTTCGTGCAGGCACTCACCGAAGCCGTGAAGCTGGTGCCGCGCGCCATTGTGCTCGCCTCTTTACCGGAGTCCGATCTTGAGGCGGGCAGTCAGCGCGGAGTCGCGGCGTTGCGCGCCCTCGAAAAGACGTTCGGGCGTGTGCAGGCGCTTTGGAAGCCGGTGGCGACCGAGGAGGCCTTCGAGATTGTGCGTCGCCGACTGTTCGAGCCGGTGCGCGACGAGAAGGCCCGCGAGGCCGTATGCCGCGCCTTCGCCGATGCCTATATCGCTGAGGGCGTAAAGCTGCCGGCCGAGACGCAGGAACGGCGCTACTACGAGCGTCTGTTGCACGCCTATCCGATCCACCCGGAGGTGTTCGACCGTCTCTATGAGGACTGGACAACCATCGACGGGTTTCAGCGCACGCGCGGCGTCCTGAAGCTCATGGCGAAAGCCATCTTCCGGCTGTGGAAGGACGACAACAAGGACTTGCTCATCATGCCCGGCAGTCTGCCGCTCCATGATGGCAGCAGCCGCAACGAGCTGACATATTATCTTCCGGCCGGTTGGGATGCGGTCATCGAGCGCGACATCGACGGCGACCGCGCCGAGACGACCGCTCTGGAGAACAAGGAGCCGCGCTTCGGCCAGGTCGGCGCGGCCCGGCGCATTGCACGCACAGTCTTTCTCGGCAGCGCCCCGTCATCGGTCGCCTCCAAGGTCGCCGCACGCGGCCTCGACCGCGCGCATATCATTCTCGGCTGCCTTCAGCCGGGTCAGGCATCTTCCGTCTATGCCGATGCGCTCGGCCGGCTTGCAGACCGGCTGCACTATCTCAATGCCTCCGGTGACAAGGGGCAGGATACAACCCGCTTCTGGTTTGACACCCGTGCCAATTTGCGGCGGGAGATGGAGGATCGGAAGCGCCGCTTCGACGACCGGACGGAGGTGCGCGACAAGATCGCCGAGGTGCTGAAGAAGACCGTCGGCAACGCCACGTCGTTCGATGGCGTGCATGTCTTCATCCCGCATGGTGACGTACCGGACGACACCGCCTTGCGCCTGATCGTCCTACCGCCGGAGACGTGGTATGCCCGCGAGGAACACCGGCTCGCCTTCGAGGCCGTGCTTGAGATCATCGGCAAGAACGGCGCGAAGCCGCGCTACCGCAGTAATCGGCTGATCTTCCTTGCCCCGGATCACGGGGCCACGTCCCGGCTCAGCGACGCCACGCGCGTCGCGCTCTCTTGGAGTTCGATCGTCGAGGACGTGAAGGAAGGCCGGCTCAACATCGACCTCTTGCAGAAGAAGCAGGCCGAGAACGAGCTGAAGAGCGCCGAGGACGCGCTGCCGCGCGTCGTCCGCGAATGCTACAAATGGCTGCTTTGCCCGATGCAGGATGCTCCGACTGACCCGAAGCCTGGCGTCGAGGCGTTCGCCCTGAACACGACCGGCGGCTCCATCGGCAGCGAGATCGAACGGGTTTGTGCCGACAACGAGTTGGTCATCACTACATGGTCGCCGATCCACTTGCGCGCCAAGCTCAAGGAGCTTTACTGGAAGAACGGGCAGAATGCCGCGAGCGCGGCCGGTTTTTTCGAGGATACTCTGCGCTATCTCTATATGCCGCGCCTCAAGTCGCGGGACGTTCTGGCGCAGGCGATCCGTGCCGGTGCAGCCAGCAAAGACTTCTTCGGCACTGCCTACGGCGAGGCCAATGGCAGGTTCGAGGGGTTCTCCTTCGGCGGCGGTACTGTCGTCTTCGACGACACTTTGCTTCTGGTGGAGCCTCAAGCAGCTCAAGCCTGTGAGGATGCAAATCGGCCAGCGCCGTTTCCCGCTGCTCCGGTTGACGCCACGACCGTGATTGGTGTGGCCGAGGAGCCGAGTGTGTATGTTTCCAATGGCGGGAGTGTGTTGCCGAGGCCAGTGACGGCCGCGCCTATACCGGCCGCTGCAAAGCCGAGAACCTTCTACGTTTCAGCCGAGGTCTCGCCCGAGATCGCAAAAATGCGCCTTGTGCAGATCGCTGATGAAATCGTGTCCGTGCTGACATCTGACCCGAAAGCGACCGTGCGTCTTGTGGTGGAAATTTCGGCTGAGTTTCCAGATGGAGCTGGAGACGGCATGAGGCGCACAGTTTCCGCGAACGCTGACGCCCTTGGCCTGAAATCGGCTGATTGGGAATAATAATTACGGACTATTGTGCGACCAAGTTAGCAGGATAGCGGATTATGAGTCACTCTGGAAAACAGTGGGAGCCTATCTCTATGGTATCGCCGATGCTTGTCCGCTCTAACTATGGTGGCCACTGTCTTTGGTGCCCGGGCTTAGTAATAAAAAGATGCCGATGAGGCACGTCGTTCCGGGTACAGGACTTCTGCTCTCCGCGGATGCGAGGATCGAATACTTTTTGCAGCTCAACTGACAAAGCGCATAAGCATATTTACATCCATGCATAGATACATTTAACCTGCCCCCTCGTAGTTCGCGCCAATAAGGAGACCGCCGATGCCCGTCATCGCGCTCGCCAACAGCAAAGGCGGGGTGGGGAAGTCGACCACCGCCCTGGTCCTTGCGCAGGTGTTTGCGGCCCAGGGCGCCGGGGTGACGCTGCTCGATGCCGACCCGAACCAGCCGCTTGGGGCCTGGGCGGCACGGGATCCCGAGCGGGTGCCGGCCCTGCTCCGGGTGGTGCCTGATGTGACGGAAGAAAACATCCTCGATCACATCGACAGTGCCGCGGCCCGTGATCCCTTCGTGATCGTGGATCTGGAGGGCACGGCCAATATGGCGGTGTCCTATGCGATCGGCCGGGCGGACCTGGTGCTGATCCCCATGCGCGGATCCCAACTGGATGCGGATCAGGGGGCGCGGGTCATCAAGGTGATCGCCCGCCAGGCTCAGGCCTTCCGCAGGACGATCCCCTATGCGGTCCTCTTCACCTGCACGAGCGTCCTCAGGGGACGGGACTTCCGCCATATTGCGGCCAGTCTTCAGGATGCCGGCATCCCCATTCTGCCGGCGGAGATGGTCGAGCGTGCGGCTTTCCGGGCGATCATGCAGATCGGAGGCACCATCTATGACCTCGGCCCGGGCGACGTCGCCAATCCCGAAGCGGCGATCGAGAATGCGGAAGCCGTCGCGGCGGCTGTGGTGGACTATTTGAAGGGACATGTGAAGGGAGATGGGGCATGAGCGAGAGCAAGCGCGACAGCGCCCGCAAGCGCGCCACCCTGGATCTCAGTGGCTTTGCTCCGACGCCGGCCAAGCCGGCCGCGGCCGATGTCGCTGCCGCAATCGGACGCGAGGCCGGGTTCACCTCCCGGGCGGCTTCTGTTTCCACTCCGACGCCCACTCCCACTCCGACACCCGCGCCGCGCCGTGATGCCCGCATGACCATCGTGCTGCCGGCGGGTCTGCATGACTGGCTCCGCGAGCAGGCTTTTCACCGCGGCACATCGATGCGCGGGGTGATCATGGCGGCGCTCAAGGAGGCCGGGGCGCCGGTCGATGACGACGATCTCCACGATCGACGCCAGACACGCGACTGAGTTCGGCAGAGGTCAGGCCGCAAGGGGATGGGGGCGTGTTGCCCTCATCCCCTTTGTGTTGTCCGGAAAGAGCTGGGGCGCCCCACGCGACGGTTGCGAATCATGTCTGGCCAATCTTGTTCAGAATCGGCTAGCATTCAGCCCGATGGTGATTCGACGGCGACGCAGCATCCTTTCGCGGAACCGACGAAGCCCAGATGCAACCGACAACCACCCCTTGTATCGAATCGCGATTTCTATCTCAGATTCTAGGCGGGGGACAGAAAACGGTTGCTGACTCGTACATCACGACGTTACAGATAACCGATGGCACAGAATCAGCTAGCCCTACGACAGCAAGCACATCGTGACCGGCAGGCAGCTGCCGGACGTGGTCTCTTGCATACCTATGTTCCTGGC
Source organism: Tistrella mobilis (assembly GCF_039634785.1). Lineage (NCBI taxonomy): Bacteria > Pseudomonadati > Pseudomonadota > Alphaproteobacteria > Geminicoccales > Geminicoccaceae > Tistrella > Tistrella mobilis. The sequence continues at coordinate 56,398 of NZ_JBBIAB010000028.1, forward strand.
GAGCTTCTCAGCGAGTTGGATCGTCTGAAGGAGCGAGAGGGAATGCCGAATCGGAGTGTGCTGGTTGCACAAGCGCTGAAGGAATTTATCGAACGCAGGCAGGCTGAAAAGTAAAAGCCTCGGTCGCGCCAACGACCGAGGCTTTCAGAGATTGAGTGCAAGAGCCGCGATACCGCTATCAGAACCAGCCCTACACGTACAGCTCTGATGATAGCGGTAAGCGGCCCCCTCGGCAAGATCCATCTTGCGCGAGCGGGTATCTTTGCGCCCGATCTCCGGCCTCTGGAGAGGACGGACAGGAGTATGAAAACCGCGACAGGCGCGGTGCGCGATGAGCCAGCGGCTCATGCGCGACCAGCGCATTTGAACAAGCTCGCGATGCTGGATGCGACGGACCAGCTGCAGCATCTGCCGGAGCTTGCCCATTTCACCCATGCTGATGGCAAGGTGCTGCGCCGGCTGGTGCATCATCTCTCCCAGGCTGATATCGATGCCGGCGACACTGTGGTCTGGCCGAGCGCCAGCTATGTGGCGGTTCAGGGCTGCCTGTCCGACCGCCAGGTCCGGACCTCGCTGCGGCGCCTGGCCGGAGCAGGGTTGATCGAGATCCGTCATCGAGGCCGTCGCCGGACGCCCCTGATTAGCCTTCGGGGGTTCATGGAGCGCGTCGGGGATGTGATCGAGGCCGGCCGCGCCGCCATCACTCTTATGCGCAAAGCGGAAGAGATTTCCGCGGATGACGGAAAAATTTTCCGGACAACAGAAACAGTCAGAAGAACCAGCCAATCTGTAAACACGGCCGCTTCGCGAAGCGATCAAAAAACGGCGCCGGCTACGCCGCCGCACACTCATAGCCCCGCCACAACCCTAACAACCAGCTCATCATCAGATACAATCGCCGGCATCTGCCCGCCAACGCGGGCACGTCGATCCGCTGGAAGTTCGTCGGCAACACCGGATCTCACGGCACCGCCGGTGGACGATCTGCATGCCCTGCTTGCCCGCAGTCGGACCGGCCAGATTCTGGCAGGAACCGATGACCTCATTCACCTGGATCGTCTGGAAGCACGGGCAGCCGAACATTTTGAGAGCACGATCGGCGCCGCTCGTCATCCTGGCCGGATCTGGACCTGGGCCCTTGATCGCCATGGCCCGGCTGAGGCCATCACGGCCTGGATTCTGGCCTGTGATAGCCCGGAAATTACCAGCCCGGGCGCGTGGTTCATGCGCTGGGTAGCAACGCCGCAGCGCTGGGATCTGGCTCCGAATGTCGCCCGACTGCTGGCTCGATCGCCTGAGCCGGCGACATCACCGCGTATCGACTACAGCGAGGCGCCCCGAGCGCGGGTTGAGGATCTGAAGCGCCTGGCAGCCCGGATCGAAGCAGAAACCGCCCCTGCGAGCCTTCCGGCCTCGCCTGGCCTCCCTCAGTCTGGCACCCCTCAGGCTCTCAGCGAGGCAGGAGAGGCCTGGAAACACTTCCTGGAGGCCTGGACAGCTGAACGTGGGGAGGCTCTGCGGGCTTCCTGGCTCGATGGCAGCCACTGTCTCGGCATCGATGGGGACCGACGGCTTCATGTGGTGGTCAAATCCGCCTTCGCCCGGGATTGGCTGGCAAGCCGCTGCGTCGATACGAACCGGCGTGCTGCGGCTGCTGCGGGGACCGATGGGGTTGTTTTCACTGTGAAATAAGGCGCTGTTACAGAACAACACTGGTCTTCGATTGGACGCGCGGCGTGCTCTTCGGCAGGCTGCGGGCAGGGATGAACATCCATGCGGGGCTTTGGGCCCCATGTGGGTGCCCTGGCCCTCCTCTCAAGGAGCGCTCCAATGATGAACCAGTGGACCCTTATCGGCCGGATCGGCACCATCGAGACCAGGAACGGGCGGGAAAAATCCCGGCTCTACCTCTCGGTTGCCGAAGATGCGGATTATTTCGACCAGACCCGGGAAGAGTGGGTCAAGCGCACGCGCTGGCACAATCTCGTCGCCTGGTCGGAGATCGCTGAACGGATCACCAGGTCTTACAAGGTCGGTGATCTGGTCGTGGTCGAAGCCGAGGTACAGCCTTGGCGGGTCGAGGAAGAAGGCGGAGACGGATGGCGATCGGGGGTCAACTTCGTCGTCCATCGAATCCGCCTGCTCGCCCGGCCCAAGGCCGCTGAGGAACAGTAACGGCCGGCGTTCCAGCGTCTGGCTGTCGGTAGGGTGCTGTCTGCGGGCAGCACCCTATATCATCTCCATAAAAACACAGTATATACGCATATACACATAAATGTAAATAAATTATTAGCCCCTCGTTCGGCGAGGAGTGCACCTCATGGCAGCTGGTTTCCCACTTAATGCATTGAAAATTTTTGAAATTATACCAATCTGCAATAATCAGAACCCATGAGCCCAGCGCCTCAGCCCGATGGACATGATCTTCCATGGCTGGCTGATGAGCTTGTTCCAGGCATGGCAGCACATGGCGATGATCTGGTCGTAGGATTCGAAGATGCGGTTGGACAGCCAGTTGTCACGCATAAACTGCCAGACATTCTCGACCGGATTGAGTTCCGGGGATCTGGGCGGCAGGGCGACGATGGTGATGTTCGCTGGTACGATCAGCTTATCGGTCATATGCCATCCGGCCCGATCCATCATGAGCACGGCGTGCGCTCCGGGCGCGACCTGGGTGGCGATCTCATCGAGATGCCATTGCATGCCACGGGTGTCGCAGCGGGGCAGGACCAGGGCGGCGCCGACACCGCGTTCAGGGCACACGGCCCCAAAGATGTAGGCGGAGCTGGTGCGTTGATCCTGGGGTGCTACAGGACGTGTTCCTCGCCTGGCCCAGCGTCGCGTGATCTTGTTCTTTTGGCCGATCCGGGCTTCATCCTGCCACCACAGCTCTATCCCGGTTCCCGGCGGTAAGGCGGCGTCGATTTCTGCCAGTCTGGTCTGGAATTTTTTTTAAAGTCTTCAAGTGCTTTGACATCCTGGGCATGGTGACGGGGCCGGGCCGACAGCTTGCGGAACCCCATCGCCTTCA